>JBAZMN010000308.1:0-3573 GCA_041649735.1 Opitutaceae bacterium
CTGGATGGCCGACTACGCCCTTTTCACCGACGATCCCGACGAGGTCGTCGCCTTCTACCGCAAGACCCTGCAGGTGCTGTGAAACGGCGCAGCCGCGCCGTTTCGGGTGCGGGATTCAGGGTTCCGGCCGGATGATCCTGGTGCGGCCGGCAACCAGTGCAGCATGAGGAATATTCTCGCTCAGCTTATCCGCGCATGCCAGAAAACGTTCGGTATGTGCGCCCCGCAGTACCCCTTCCGGGCGGCAGATGAAAACCCAGGCCACTGTCAGCACCGGCCCTAAAACGGTCACTTTTTACCCTATCCCGCCCCCTAACCAAGATAGGTTCATTTAGTACGACTACACAACGCTCGGCAAAAAATGAATCCGGTTTCAGCCCTCACTCCCTTCAGAGGACGGCGACGCGATGTGAGCCAAATCCACCTCGCAGTGGCCAATTGATGGCAGCCACAACGTGCCCGTTCAGACCGGGGCCGAGATCGCCTTGTCTGGGAGTCGCCGCGATGACCGCCGGCGGACGGGGTGCCGCTGCGAACGAAAACGCCGGGTGAGCGCGATCACCCCGCGGGCCTCCCGGGCTCCACGAAGAAGCCCGTCCACGCTCAGATCGTAATCGAGCATGGGCCAATGGATGCCGTGGCCGGCGGCGCTCCGGCGCCAGCACGCCCGCTCCGGCGCCGTCGCTTCCTTGAGCGACGGATACCAGTCGAGCGGCAGACTGATCATGCGCCCGTCATCCAGGCCGACCGTGAGCCTGTCACCGCCGGTGTCGACGCTCTTAACCTTTGCGCTTTTCAAATTCATCCCAGGCCTGCTGCAGAAATTGATGATGCTGCCGGGCCAATCGCAACACTTCACGAACTTCGGATGGTTTCAAGCCCTCGGCGTAAGCAATCGACGGGTCCCGCAGCCATGGCGCCACCCAAAACTGCCGGTTGTGGGATAATGCGCCCCCGCGGGGTTCTTTTTTGATTCGATCTTCGAATTGCGTCCTTCGAGCTTCGCGTATTCGGTAGCCCTGTTTTCCCGCCCGAGGCTGGTCGCCGGTGTTCCGTCGGCTCCGCCTTTACCTTCATCAAAGCCTGCCTCTGTGGTTTTCCCATGCGCCTGAAACAAAAAATCGCCCGACCCCAGTCCATCCCGGTCGGGACCCTGCCCGCCGCGCAGGCGCCGGCACTGCCGCGCAGCAGCCCGGAAGCCCAAGGCCTTTCGTCCGCCGCCATTCAGATTTTCGTGGAGGCGGCCGGCCAGCACTTCGACGCGATGAACAGCTTCATGCTCGTGCGTCATGGCCAGGTGGTGGCCGAGGGCTGGTGGGCGCCGTATGACGCGGAAACCCGCCACGCGCTGTTTTCATTGAGCAAAAGCTTCACCTCTACCGCCGTCGGCCTGGCCGTGGCCGAGCGGCGGATGAGCATCGACGATCCGGTGCTGTCCTTTTTCCCCGAGGATGCACCCACGGTTCCGAGTGAAAACCTCAAGGCCATGCGGGTGCGGGACCTGCTTTCCATGTCCAGTGGCCACCAGGCCGAGGCGATCCAGCATCTCTCGTTCACCGCGCCAGGACGGTTGACCAGGGAATTTCTGGCGCTGCCGGTGGCGCACAAGCCCGGCACCCATTTCGCCTACAACACTCCGGCAACCTACATGCTGTCCGCCATCGTGCAGCAGGTGACCGGGCTGACCGTGCTGGACTACCTGCGGCCGCGGCTTTTCGAGCCGCTGGGCATCCCCAATCCCGCCTGGGACGCCAGCGCGCAGGGCATCACCCTGGGCGGATACGGCTTAAGCATCCGCACGGAGGACATTGCCCGCTTCGGCCAGCTGTACCTGCAGCAGGGCGTCTGGCAGGGGCGGCGGTTGCTGCCCGCCGAGTGGGTGGCGGCGGCCACCACGCGGCAGACCTCCACCGGCAGCAACCCGGACAGCGACTGGGATCAGGGTTATGGTTACCAGTTCTGGCGCTGCCGCCACGGCGTCTACCGCGCCGACGGGGCGTTCGGCCAGTTCTGCATCGTGCTGCCCGAACAGGACGCCATCGTGGTCATCACCAGTGGCGTCGGCGACATCCAGGCTCTTCTCAATCTGGTCTGGGAAAAACTTCTTCCTGCCTTGCAGACCGCACCCTTGCCGCCGGACCCGACCGCACAGGAGCGGCTCGTGCGCAAACTGGCGGACCTGTCCTTGCCCCCGCTGGAGGCGGCCGCATCGTCACCCCTGGCCGCCCAGGTGACGGGCAGGAAGTATGTCGTTTCACCCAACGCCCGGCATATTGAGGCGTTAACCTGCGAATTCTCCGGAGATCAGACCACGCTCGTCATCCGGGCTGCGGGTGGTGAACATCGCATTGCCTGCGGCCACGGTGTCTGGCTCAAGGGCAGCACCGCCTTTGTCGATGCTCTCGATCAGCAACTGGTCCGCGTTGGCGACCAGCGGATCGCCGCCTGCGGTGCGTGGACGGCAGCCGATACCTACACGGTGAAGCTCCGCCCTTATGAGACTCCGTATTGTCTCACGCTCCGGCTCCGGTTCTCCGGGAACCAGCTCATCTACGACGCGGAATACAACATGAGTTTTGGCCCGACCAAATTACCGCAACTGGTGGGACCGGCCGAATGATCCACGCCCGGGTTAAAGACGGCCGCAGACCACAACCGGGTGGGCCTGTCGAGTCAGCCGGGTCGTGACCTGTCACCGCTATTGAAACGGAGCGCCCGCGCGGTTTCTTTTTAGTTCGACCTTCGACTTTCGACCTTCGACTTTCGACTTTTCCCGTGGCCAATTCCCTTCCCAATTCCGTCCTCGTCGTCGGCTCCGGCGGCCGTGAACATGCCCTCGTCAAGGCCTGCCTGGCCTCGCCGCTGCATCCCCGGGTCATCGCCGCGCCGGGCAACGGCGGCATCGCCCAGGAGGCAGCCTGCTTCCCGGTCGCCGCGGAGGATTTACCCGGCATGGTCACACTGGCGCAGCGCGAGAAAATCGAGTTCGTCATCGTCGGCCCCGAAGTACCGCTTTCGCTCGGACTCGTCGACGCGCTCGCCGCCGCCGGCGTTCCCGCCTATGGCCCGAAACGCGACGGCGCCCGCCTCGAGGCTTCCAAGGTTTTCACGAAGGAGCTTCTGCTCAAATACCGGATTCCCACCGCGGCGGCCGCGGCGTTCTCCCAGGTCGCGCCTGCCCTGGAGTATCTCCGCTCACGTCCCCTTCCCATCGTGGTCAAGGCCGATGGTCTCGCCGCCGGCAAGGGCGTGATCATCGCGCAGACCTTCGCCGAAGCCGAGGCTGCTGTACGCGGCATGATCGAGGGCGGCCTGTTCGGCGCCAGCGGCCGGCAGGTGCTCATCGAAGACTGCCTCTTCGGCGAGGAAACGTCGATCCATCTCGTGGTCTCCGGCCGCGACTACGTCATCCTGCCCGTGGTCCAGGACCACAAGCGCGTGGGGGACCATGACACCGGCCCCAACACCGGCGGCATGGGCACCTATTCGCCGGCTGAGGTGGTCACCCCGCCGCTGCTGGCGCGTATCGACCGTGAAATCTGCCGCCCGTCCGTTGACGCCATCGCGGCCGAG
>JBAZMN010000309.1:0-3573 GCA_041649735.1 Opitutaceae bacterium
ATCCAGCGCGTGGCCGACTACGTGGGCGACTCGCTCGGCCTGTCCTACCAGGCCGCGGCCGCCCGGGCCGACGTCATCGTGTTCTGCGGCGTGCACTTCATGGCGGAGACGGCCAAGATCGTGAATCCGACCCGGCGCGTGCTGCTGCCTGAACTCAACGCCGGCTGCTCGCTCGCCGACTCCTGCCCGGCCGACGCCCTGGCCGCCTACAAAGCCGCCCATCGGGACGTCTACGTCGTCGCCTACATCAACTGCTCGGCGGCGGTGAAGGCGCTGAGCGACGTCATCTGCACCAGCGGCAACGCGGTGAAGATCGTCAACCGCGTCCCTGCCGGCCGGGAAATCCTTTTTGTGCCCGATCAGAATCTCGGCCAGTGGGTCGCACGGCAGACCGGCCGCCGGATGCAGCTCTGGCCGGGCAGCTGTTATGCCCATGTCCAGTTCACCGTGCAGGCCTTGGAAAAGACCCGCCGGCAGTTCCCCGGCGCGCCCATCGTCGCCCACCCCGAATGCGTCGAGACCGTGCGCGATCTGGCCGACGAGGTGTGCAGCACCGAGCTGATGGTCAGGTTCGCCCGCGAGCACCCCGCCCGGCGCATCATCGTCGTGACCGAAAGCGGCATGCTCCACCGCCTGCGCCGCGAGGTGCCCGACAAGACCTTCATCGCCGGCCCCACCGACACCTGCGCCTGCAACGACTGCCGGTTCATGAAGATGAACACCATCGAGAAGCTGCGCGACGCCCTGCGGAATCTCGCCCCGGCGATTGACGTGCCGGAGCCGATCCGCGAACGTGCCTACCTGCCCATCCAGCGCATGCTGGAATGGAGCAAGGGCTGAAAGCCCGGCGGCACGACGGCGTTACACGTGGCCGTAGTAGATCTCGGTTTCGTATTCGAACCGCACGCGCCCGCCCTGCTGGTGTTGCTGGAAAGTTTTTTGCAGCGCCGCCAGCATCGGTTCGTGGCGCGGATCACCGGGACCGGGTGCGTAGGAGGACGAAAGCAGCCGGCCCCGGAGCCCCGCGTAGTCGAAGCTCTGGGCATTGGGCAGCACCCGCTGCTGGAAACCCGGCGCGTAGAAGCGCCCGAGCGCCGCCGCGTCAATGCGTTCGTGCTGCACCTGCGCGTAATCCGTCCCGTATTTCTGCAGGAGTTCCTCGTAGGCGCGCAGGAACGGCGTCGCGTCCTTCAGCCGGGTATTCCAGAGGAGCACGACCCATCCGCCGGGCCGGAGGATGCGACGGAACTCGGCGCGCGTTCTTTCCGCCTCGAACCAATGAAAAGCCTGGGCGGCGACAATGCAGTCCACCGTCGCGTCGGGAAGCGTGGTGGCCTCGGCCGTGCCGTTCACACTGCGAAAGCCTGGACAGGCGTGCAGCAGCTGCTCGGCGGCCGCGCGCATTTCGCGGTTGGGCTCCACGGCAAACACCGGATTGCCGTGGCCCAGGAACAAGCCGGCCGAAATGCCGGTGCCCGAACCGATGTCCGCGATGGTCATCTGCGGGGTCAGGTCGACACCCGCGCGCAAAATCTCGAGCACTCCGGCCGGATAATGCGGACGGTACCGCACGTAGTCGTCGACGCGGTTGGAGAAACGCCGGGTTGGATCGGTGACAGCCGGTTTCATGATCATCAGTGACAGCCGCTTCCGCACCCTGCGGTCATGTCAGCGCAGTTCGAAGAGCTGCTGCAGCACCAGTTCGAGGTCGCGGCCCACCGCGTAGCCCGATCCACGCGGCCGCACGAGCACCTTGGCGCGATGCCGCACGACCACAGTGCGGTCCACGTCGATGATGCTGACGCGGTTGGCCGCCAGACCCATGACCTCGGCCGGCAAAAGCGGCCGCCAGGCAAACGGCAGGCCGGTCCAGTCAAACGCGATCTCCCATCCGCCGACCGGCCCGGCCGGCAGCGGCGCCTTCAGCAGGCCGGGGTAGCGCTGGATGAAGTCGGGGATCCGGCGGGTGGCGATGCGCAGGCGCACCGCGGCGTGCATCCGGTCAAAATATTCCTGGAAATTGTCCACCTGGTGATCCCGCCACTGGTTGTAGAAATCGAGCGGATCAAAGCCCATCAGGTTCATGCCGTTCCAGAGGCCGTGCTCGTTGGGACTGCCGAATTTTTTCCAGTTGTACCAGCTTTGAAAATCGCGCGTCACCATCACGCCGATCTCGAAATGCAGATGGGCGCGGTCGCGCGGGATCGCATAGCCGCCGGCCGAATGCCCCATGACGGCGATGACCTGGCCGCGTTCGACCTGCGCCCCGGGGACGATGCCCGGCATCACGCTCGCGAGGTGCGCGTACAGGGTGTAAACCGCCGGACTGGCCCCGGTGTGCTCGATCACGATGTACCGGCCGTAGTTGCTCTCGCCGGGCCGCGGATTGACGTGCCGCACCACGCCGGCCATGGCCGCGAACACCCGGTCGACCGGCTCGCCCCGCCGGTCCCGCGCCACCGGCTTGATGTCGATCCCCTCGTGAAACTGGAATCCGTCGCGACGCACGCAGCCGAAACAGCCCGACTGCGGTTCCCCGGAGACGGTCGGCTGGATGAAGGCCTCGATTGACCGGCCTTCCGCCCACGCCTGGTTGGGCGTGGGCCAGACCAGTTCGAGGCGGTCGCGGGCCGGGGCGACGACGGCAGTCAGCAGGACAAGGGCGGGAACGATGAGGCGGCGCACAGGCATGGAAATGCTCCAGTGAGAAAGACCGGCCGGGTTATTCAAACCGATTCGTTCAGGCCGGGGTCGCAGCCGCCATCGCCTCCATGACCTGCGCCCCCACGGCGTCAGCGACCAGTCGTCCCCGCGGGGTGAGCCGCAGGCGGCCGGCGTCCAGGGTCGCAAACCCCTCCTCCGTCAGCCGGCCGGCCAGAAGGCCGAGCTGCTCCCACGAAGCCTCGGGAAAGCGGACGCGCAGCCGGGGCAGATCCACGCCGGCGTTCATGCGCAGGCCGAAAATCAGGCTGTCCTCGGCCAGGCTCCTTGGCGTAAGCTCCACGCGGTCAACCTGGGCCCGGCGGCCGGCGGCGACATCCGCCTGCCATTGATCGAGGTTGGCCACGTTGCTGCCCCGCCAGCCGCCGAATTGCGAGGCGGCGGAGGGACCAAGCCCGATCCACTCCGCCATGCGCCAGGTGTTGACATTGTGCCGGCAGTGGTGGCCGGGCCGGGCAAAATTTGATATTTCGTACTGCGCATACCCCGCGGCCTCGAGGCGCTCCCACGCCTCGGTGTAGAAGGCCGCCTCCTGTTCCACATCCCGGCGCACCCGCCCCTGGGAAAGCTTTACGAACAGCGCGGTGTCCTCCTCAAAAGTCAGGCAATAGGTGGAGATATGATCGGGCGCGAGCCGGACCGCCTCGTCGAGATCGGCCCGCCATGACTCCAAGGCCTGGCCGGGGATGGAAAAAATCAGGTCCAGGTTGACGCTGGCGAAGCCGGCCGCGCGCACCCGCTCGTAAGCCCGCAGCGCCTGCTGGCGCGTATGCCGGCGCCCCAGCGCCTCCAGCAACGCCGGCTGGAAACTTTGCACGCCCATCGAGATTCGCGTCACCCCAATATCCCGGC
>JBAZMN010000310.1:0-3570 GCA_041649735.1 Opitutaceae bacterium
CATGAAGTAGGGCAGCTCGCCGACCCAGTAGGTCGTGCGCACGAGCGCGAGATTGAGGATGACCACGAGGGCCAGCAGGGCCAGCCGGCCGTTGTTGCGCATGGTCTCGGGGTCCTCGAGCCGGATGTAGAGGACCGACGCCATCACCATGGCGAGCACAAGGAGGACACGGCCGAAGAACTGCAGGCCCTCGTTGATGGCGACGTCGCCGTTGTGGAGGAGGAAGTCCCGGTGCGCGACGAGCATCTCATACTGCTCGGGCGTGACCCGCGTGCCGGGCTCGATGATGGTCTGGCCGCGTTCGACCGAGACGGTGACCGGCTTGAGGTCGGCGATCACCTGCTGCTGGAGACGCTCGGTGGCCTCGCGGTCGAAGATGAGGTTGGGGGTGACGCCATTGCGGAAAAGGCGGAAGAGCGCGAGGGTGGCCTCGCGGCTCACGCCCTCCGCGGCGAGATTGATGCGGAGGAAGGTGAGCGCCTCCTCCATCGACTGCACGCGCACCTGGGCGATCTCACCCGAGGGGCGCCGCACCCGGAAGAGCGAGATGGTGTCGGGCACGCCGGCCGCGAAGGTGCGGCTGTTGTCGTAGACGCCCTCGCGGTAAATCTCGCGCAGGGCCGCCAGGCCGTTTTCCACGATGGCAAAGCGCGCCTTGGCGTCCCCCAGCGCCAGCAGCGCGGCCGCGTCGTCGACGGCGACCCGGTAGGGGCCCTTGGCGTTGAAGGCCTCGACGAGGGCGTCGAGGTCGGCCGCGCGCCGGGCCGAGGGCGAGAACGCGCCCTGCATGCCGGAGGCGGCCACGCTGTCGGCGGGATAATCGCGCTCGAGCTTCTCCAGCGCAGCCAGCAGTTCGTGGAGGTTGGCCTCGAACTGCTGCAGCGGGCCGAGCTCGAGCTGATAGACGGGCGGCACGCGGTTGAGCAGCTGGGCGCGGCTGAGCTCGGTCTTGAGCTTGCTCTCGTAGGTGAAGGGAGCGCCGGCGACGATGCGCACCATGGCCAGCTGGTTGGGCAGCACCGGCAGCGTGGCCGACGAGACGCCGACAAAGCTGATGAGCACGATGGCCGCGACCGTGACGACAAAGAGCAGGAACGCCACCGGCTGGCTCTGCTGCAGGTAGGTGGCCGCGGCGGAGGTGTGCACCGTCTTGCGCCGGCGCCGCGAGGAGGCGGCCGGACTGCCGCGCAGCAGCTGCAATTTCTGGAAGAAGGGCATGGTCGGGGCGCGCGGCTAGGCCTTGCCCTCCTCCTCGTCGTGACTGGAGGTGATGGGGTGCCGGTAGTGGTCGTAGGCTTCGATGATTTTCTGGACGAGGGGCGGGCGCACGACGTCGGAGCTGGTGAAATAATGGAAGTCGATGCCGGCGATGCCGGCCAGGATGTGCTTCACCTGCAGCAGCCCGGACTGCTGCGGCCGCGGCAGGTCGATCTGCGTGACGTCGCCGGTGATGATCATGCGCGAATCCTCGCCGAGGCGGGTGAGGAACATCATCATCTGTTCGGGCGTGGTGTTCTGGGCCTCGTCGAGGATGATGAAGGCGCGGGAGAGCGTGCGGCCGCGCATGTAGGCGAGCGGCGCGATCTCGATCGTGCCCTTTTCGACCAGCCGCGCCACATCCTCGGTGTCGAGCATGTCGTGCATGGCGTCGTAGAGCGGCCGCAGGTAGGGCAGGATTTTCTCGCGCAGGTCGCCGGGCAGGAATCCCAGCGCCTCGCCGGCCTCGACCGCGGGCCGCGTCAGCACGATGCGCTGAACCTGATTCTTGAGGAGGGCGGAGATGGCGGCGGCGACGGCGAGGTAGGTCTTGCCCGTGCCCGCGGGGCCGATGCCGAACACGACGGGGTTCTGTTGGATCGACTGGAGGTAGAGTTTCTGGCCGATGGTCTTCGGCACGATGCTCTTCCGGTTGGTCGTGAGGATCAGCGGCGCGGAAAAGAGGGTGCGCAGTTCCGCGCCGTCGCCGTTGGCGAAGCGGCTGAGCAGCTGGGCAAAATCGGAGTTGCGCAGCGCGAGCCCCTGCTGGCGCCCGTCATTGAGAAACGAGAAAAAGCCCTCGACGCGCGCGATGTCGGCGTCGGTCCCGTCGATTTTCAGCCAGTCTTCGCGGGTGGCGAGTTTCACGTTGAAGGTCTGTTCCAGGGCCAGAAGATTTTCCGCGCGGCCGCAGTAGAGCTGATGCAGGTGGCGCGGATTCTGGTAATAAAGCGTTTTCGAGGGCACGAGGGAGTGACGGGTGGCAGCCGGGAGAGCGTCCCGTCGGCATCAGCGGGCCTTCCGCCGGCGCGGCTTGGGCTTGCCGGTTTGCAGCACGCCGGGCAGGGCGGCGCGGAGCCGGTCGTAGGTGGCGGCCAGCGCCTGCGGCAGCACCCGGGTGTGGCCGATCACAGGCATGAAGTTGGTGTCGCCATTCCAGCGGGGCACGATGTGGGCGTGGAGATGCCGGATGCTGCTCCCCGCGGGCTGGCCGAGGTTGAAACCGAGATTGAAGCCGTCGGGATTGACGGCGGCGCGCAATACCTGCTGGCCGAGGATGATGATGTCCAGGAGATCCGCGCGCTCGGCCGGGGTCAGCTCGGCCAGGTCGGTCGCGGCGCGGAACGGAACGGCGAGGAGGTGGCCCGGGTTGTAGGGGAAGCGGTTGAGGACCAGATACGACAGCCGGCTGCGGTGCAGGATGAGCGTGGCCCGGTCGTCGCCCCGCGCCGGCAGCTCGGAGAAAAGCCGGCCGTTCGCGGAGGATTTCGGCGCCTCGATATAACTCATCCGCCAGTAGGCATGAAGCTGTTGCATTGGAGCAACGGGGCAGCGTAGGGTGGGGGGCGGCGATGTCAAAACGCGATTGGACGGGGATATGCGGACGTTTCCCGGATCAACCGGGAACCCCATGGCCGAACCCCGCCCAACCCGCGCCGGGTCCGGGACTTGACATCGCTTGCGACCACCAACACCCTTGACCGAATTCCAGTTCACTTTGTATAGAAGTGGGCCTTTGGCCCGCTTTTTTTTTCCACAAATCAATCCATATGAGTAGCGAAATCCTTTCCGTCCTTGAGTACATGGAGAAGGAGAAGGGGATCGGTCGTGCCGACATGATCGCCGCGATCGTCAACGCCATCAAGGCGGCGGCCCAGAAGGGGGTCAATTCGGGCCAGGAGATGAAGATCGAGATCAACCCGAAGAACGGCCAGCTGCACGCCTGGACGTTGCTCAAGGTCGTCGACTCCATCAGCAACCCCCGGACGGAAATCCACCTGGAGAAGGCGCAGCAGCTGAAGCCCGGGATCCAGCTGGGCGAGGTCATCGAGCGGGAGGTCGACCCCTCCTACCTGGGTCGTATCGCGGCCCAGACCGCCCGCCAGGCGATCATGCAGCGGCTCCGCCAGTTCGAAAAAGAGCGCATTTACGACGACTTCAAGGACCGCGTCGGCGACATCGTCACGGGCGTCGTGCGCCGGCGCGAGCGCGGCGACCTCTTCATCGACCTCGGCAAGGCCGAGGCCATGATGCCGGGCAAGGAGCAGGTGCCCGGCGAGGACTATGCGCCCGGCGAACGCATCCGCTGCCTGT
>JBAZMN010000311.1:0-3557 GCA_041649735.1 Opitutaceae bacterium
CCCATCTTGAGGAGGATGCTGGCGAGCAGCACGCTGCCGGCCGTGGGCGCCTCCACATGCGCTGCGGGCAGCCACGTGTGGAACGGAAACATCGGCACCTTGATCGCGAAGGAGATGAAGAACGCCGCGAAGATCCAGCATTGGAAAACCGGGTCGTACGGCCGGCCCATCAGGTCGGGGATGTGAAAAGTGCCGGCGTGCAGGCGCAGGGCGATGAGCGCGACCAGCAGGAAGACCGAGCCCGCCATGGTGTAGATGAAAAACTTGAGCGAGGCATAGATCCGGCGCGGGCCGCCCCACACGCCGATCAGCAGCGCCATGGGAATGAGCATCGCCTCCCAGAAGACGAAGAAGAGAATGGAATCGAGCGCGCAGAAGACGCCGACCATGGCCGTCTCCATGACCAGCAGGCAGAGCATGAACTCCTTCAGCCGCGTCTTGATGTAGCTCCACGAGGCCAGGACGCACAACGGCGCGATCAGCGTCGTCAGCAACACGAGCAGCAGGCTGATGCCGTCGAGGCCGACCGTGTAGTTGATCCTGAGGCCGGAGATCCAGGCGGCGTGCTCGACGAACTGGAAGCCGGCGGTGGTGGGATCGAAGCCGCCCCAAAGCTGCAGGGAAAGGAGCGCGATGACCGTGGTGCTGGCAAGCGTCCACCAGCGCAGGATGCGTTCGTCGCGCACCAGCGCCGTGACCGCGGCGGCGAGCAACGGCGCGAAGATCAGCACGCTGAGGAGGGGGAAGCCGGCGGTGGTGGCGGGTGAAGTCATGGCACGTGACCGCTAGAAGAGGAGCAGGAAGCCGAGCAGGAGGATCGCCGCGACGGCGAACACAAGGGTGAGATTCTCCTGGAGTGCACCGCGCTGGGCGAAGCGCAGCCGGCCGCCGAGACCGCGGACGGCGGAAGCCAGGCCGTCGACGGCGCCGTCGACGATGCGGTTGTCGAAAAGGTTCACGAGCCCGGCGGATTTCATCAGCGGCGTCAGGCCGCCCGCGCGATAGACCTCGCCCACACCGGTATCGACGGACTGGACCGGCTTGCGGGCCAGCCAGAGAAAGGCGCGACCGCCCATGCGGTAGAACCAGTCGAGGTCGAGGTTGAGGCCGGCGTGCGGCTCGATCTTCTTCAGCCGGACCAGCACGAAGAAGGCGAGGGCGGTGAAGAGCAGGAGCTGGAGGCTTTCCGAAAGGTGGTACGAGGTGTACGGGTGGTATTCCATCGCCGCCTCGTGGTACGGCAGCAGGTTGTAGAGGTATGGCGTGTAGACGCCGATGAAGACGCAGAGGAAGGCGGCGATGCCCATTGCGGCGAGCATGTTCCACGGCGGATCCTTGGCGCGCTCGTAGGTCGCGGGCTCGCACTTGTTTTGTCCGAACCAGACGAAGTACGGGACCTTGAGGCCGTTGCAGTAAAACGTGCCGATCGAGGCGAGATTGAGCAGGAATGCGGCCCAGAGCAGGTGGTGATCGAAGCCGGCCTGGACGATCATCGACTTGCTCACGAAGCCGCTGAAGAGCGGGAAGGCCGAGATCGAGAGGCCGCCGATCAGGGTGAGGAAGAACGCCCAGGGCATTTTCCGGTAGAGACCGCCCAGCTTCGACATGCGCGTTTCGCCGGTCATGTGCAGCACCGCGCCGCCGCCCATGAAGAGCAGGCCCTTGTAGAGGATGTGGGCGAAGGCGTGGGCGCAGGCGCCGTTGATGGCGAGGGCGGTGCCGATGCCGACGCCGGCCACCATGTAGCCGACCTGGCTGACGATGTGGTAGGCGAAGAGCCGGCGGACGTCGTTCTCGATGATGGCGTAGACGACGCCGTAAAGCGACATGATCACGCCGAGCACGACGAGCAGTTCCATGCCGGCAAAGCCGCGGCAAAGGGCGTAGACCGCGGTCTTGGTCGTGAAGGCGCTGAGAAAGACGGAGCCGTTGAATGTGCCGGCCGGATAGGCGTCGGGCAGCCAGGCGTGCAGCGGGGGCACCGCGGCGTTGAGGACGAAGCCGATCAGGATCAGCCAGGCCGCCGGCGTCGGATGGTGGACATCGAAGCTGGTGAAGGCCGTACTCCCCGCGGCTTTCACGTGGAGAACGATGCCGGCCAGCAGCGACAGGCCGCCCGCGATGTGCACCAGCAGGTAGCGGAAGCCGGCGGCGGTGGATTCGGGCGTGCGGCGGAACCAGATGAGAAAGACCGAGGCGAAGGCCATCACCTCCCAGAACAGGAACAGCGTGAGCAGATCGCCTGCGAAGATGGCGCCGAGCGAGCCGGCCACGTAAGTCCAGGCCGCGATGTGCTGGGCGTCCTCCTCGACGTGCAGGCCGTAGAGCGTGCCGATGAGGCCCATCAGGCTCATGATGTGGGCGAAGACGAGGCTCAGGGAGTCGACGCGGCCGAAGGTCAGCGTCCAGTGGAGAAACGAAACGTGCCAGTGGTCGCCCCGGCCCATGGTCAGCACGCAGCCGTAAGCCAGCGCCGGAATGAGCAGGAGCCAGACTTTCTTCAGGCGCGCGGGCACCAGCGGCAGCCCGAGGCAGCCGAAGAGCAGGACCAACGCGGGATGAATCCAGAAGCTATTCATCGTAGTAATCCTCGCGGGTCGAGACGCCGAGATGGCCGAAGGTCTTGGAGACAATGACGAGCAGCAGGCAGCCCAGCAGACCGAACGCCGCCCAGAACGCGGGCACGTGCTCGGCCGCCGTGTGGGCATGCTCCTTGTCGACGAGGGCGGGCACGGCATCGAGCACCACAAGCAGCACCAGCACCGTCAGGCTAATCCGCACCACGGCCGGCAGATGATCGCGAAGGAAATTGATGAGGCGGAGGAGATTCATGGCAGGACGGCCTGGGCGAAGTGCATGAAAAGGTCGGGGCAGAGGCCGATGACCACCGAAAGAACGGCGGTGAGGCAGAGGGGAATCAGCACCGCGAGCGGCGCCTCATGGCCGGGATGCGCCGCGTCCTCGGCGGAGGGCCGGCCGAAGAAGGCCTGGTAGACCACCGGCGCGAAATAGGCCGCGTTGAGCAGCGAGCTGGCCACGAGCACGACGAGGATGCCGATGGAGCCGGCGTCGAGCGCGCCGACGAGCAGGTAGAGCTTGGAGACGAAGCCGCCGACCGGCGGGGCGCCGATCATGCTCAGCGAGGCCAGGGCGAACGCGCCGAAGGTCCACGGCATCGTCCGGCCCAGCCCGCCCATCTCGGAGATGTTTTTCTTGTGGGTGGCCACGTAGATCGCGCCGGCGCAGAAGAACAGCGTGATCTTGGAGAAGGCGTGCGCGGCGATGTGGAACAGGCCGCCGGCGACCGCGGTGGGCGTCAGCAGCGCCACGCCGAGAATGATGTAGGAGAGCTGGCTGACCGTGGAATAGGCCAGCCGCAGCTTGAGGTTGTCCTTGCTCAGCGCGACGATCGAGCCGACGAGGATCGTAATCGAGACGAAGTACGCGGTGGGCGGGCCGAGGTGGAGCCGGTCCATCAGATCCACGCCGAAGACGTAGAGCATCACCCGCACGGTGGAGAACACGCCGACCTTGACCACGGCCACGGCATGAAGCAG
>JBAZMN010000312.1:0-3552 GCA_041649735.1 Opitutaceae bacterium
CATCGCCTACGACGACCCGCGGCGCGAGATGGCTGGTTTGCGTGGTAGGAGCCTGTTTACAGGCGATCACTAACGCCATCGCTTGCAAGCAAGCTCCTACTCTGCCGGACAGCAGAGCATGAGTTGACGCAAGCCGCGCCGCGGCCGGACGTCGGCGCCGCAGATCAGAACGTCCAAAGTCTCACCAGCCGTCGCTTTTGCGCCATGGCCGGCAGGCGGCTTTGGTTACATTCAGAAAACCCGGGATTTTGCCAGATCCAAAGTCTCACGACTTTGGCTACGTTCAGTTTTGGCAGAGGCAAATCCGTCATAAGTCGGATCCCAGTCCTTCCAGACCGGCTCGTAGCCCGCGCCGCGCAGGAAGGCCGCCACCTCGGCCGGGCCGCGGCGGTCGTCGATGGCAAACTGCTCCAGTGACTCCGGCGCGCTGGCGTAGCCGCCGGGATTGGTGCGCGAGCCGGCGCTCATCGCGGTGATGCCGAGGCGGAAGGCGTGATCGCGGAACGCCGCGCGCTCGCGGGTGGAGAGCGACAGTTCCGCCTCCGGGCTCAGCAGGCGAAACGCGCAGATGACCTGCACGAGGTCGCGTTCGCCAAACGGGGTCACGCCCGGCTGGCCGGCAGCCTCGCCGCCCTCGTGCGGCCGCAGCCGCGGAAACGAAAGGCTGTAGCGTGAACGCCAGTAATGTTTTTCGAGGTACCGCAGGTGCAGACCGACAAACCAGGCATCGGCGCGCCAGTCGCTCAGTCCGTAAAGCGCGCCCAGTCCGATCTTCTTCACGCCGGCGCGGCCGAGTCGGTCGGGCGTGTCGAGCCGGTAGGCCATGTCGGCCTTGGGTCCGCGCAGATGCGTCCGCCGGTAAGCCTCTTGATCGTAGGTTTCCTGGTAAACCATCACCGCGCTCAGGCCTTCGGCCGCCAGGGCCGCATATTCCGCCTCTTCGAGCGGCTGCACTTCGATCGACAGACTGGCAAACAACGGCCGCAGCAGCCGCAGGGCGTTGGCCAGATAAGGCCGACCAACGCGACCGCTCTCGCCGGTCAGCAGCAGCACATGCTCGAAGCCGTGGCGGCGCAACACCTCCGCGTCGGCCAGAATCTCGGCGTCGTTGAGCACCTTGCGCGGAATGCGGTTCTCCATGCTGAAACCGCAATAGGTGCAGATGTTCTTGCAGAGATTGGAGAGATAGAACGGGGCGTAGAGCTGCATCGTGCGACCGAAGCGTTCCACCGTCAGCCGGTGGCTGAGCTGCGCCATCTCCTCCAGCCGCGGCGCGGCGGCGGGCGACAGCAGCGCCGCCAGATCGTCGAGGTCGAGCCCGTCACGCCCGCGGTCGAGCGCGCGCTGCACGTCGGCCGGTGATTTTCCGGCGATCGCGTGTGCGACCGCCGGGAACTCATATCGCTGCCAGTGAGAAACGAATGACATAAGCCCGATCTGTTTTACCACGAATACACGCGAATCTTCACGAATGGTGATGCATCATTACCGGAGGCGATTCGTGTCTATTCGTGGTTGTCCTCCTCAGCCCGGGGATTGGGCCAGAAACGCCGTGAGCGGCGAGGTGGCGGCGGCTTCGGCCGGACCGCACTGGGCACCGGCCAGGCCGGCCTCGTAGGCCAGGCGGCCCGCCTCGACGCCGGCGCGAAACGCCTGTGCCATGGCGACCGGATCGGCCGCGGCGGCGATGGCCGTGTTGACCAGCACAGCGTCCGCCCCCAGCTCCAGCGCCGCCGCCGCGTGCGACGGCGCGCCAAGACCGGCGTCGACCACCACCGGCACCCGGCTCTGCGCCACGATGATCTCCAGGAACGCCCGCGACTCGAGGCCGCGGTTGCTGCCGATGGGCGCGCCCAGCGGCATGACCGCCGCCGCCCCCGCCTCCTCGAGCTGCTTGCACAGCACCGGGTCGGCGTGCACGTAGGGCAGCACCACGAAACCGCGTTTCACCAGCTCGCGCGTGGCGGCCAGGGTTTCACCGGGATCGGGCATGAGGTATTTGGGGTCGGGATGGATCTCCAGCTTCAGCCAGTTGGTTCCCAGCGCCTCCCGGGCCAGCTCGGCGGCGAGCACGGCCTCGCGGGCATCGCGTACTCCCGAGGTATTGGGCAGCAGCCGGTAGCGCTCCGGCTCGAGATGCGCGAGGATGTCGTCCGGCTCGCCGCCGGTGCGCACGCGCCGCAGCGCCACGGTGACCAGCCCGGTGCCGGAGGCCGCCAGGCTCGCGTGCATGACGGCGCCGGAGCTGAACTTGCCGGTGCCGACCAACAGGCGCGAGGTGAGCTCCACGCCGGCGATGACCAACGGTTTCGAATTCATACGAAGAAGCGAGTCACAGAGAGCACAGAGTTGATGCAGGAGTTCACAGAGTGTTGATGGAAATTCGACCGGTAACGAAAATATGGCTCACCCAACGGGCGATGGTGTGGCGGTACGGGTTGCAGGTTCATCGCTCCGTGTCCTCGGGTCTTGGCTCAGTGCACTCTGTGTCGAAATGCAGCGCTCAAGAGCAGCACCCAGCGCTGCTTGGAGTTTGTGAAAGGCATCGACCGGATCGGGCGCCTGCCAGACGGCGCCGAGCACCGCCGCGCCGTCAAAACCAAGGTCACGGCACCGCGACAGGTTTTGGGCGGTCACGCCGCCAAGCGCGAGCACGGCGGTGCGCTGCTCAGCAGAGGTGCGCCGGGCCAGCAGCGCCGACAATTCCGCCAACGAGAGTTCCGGCCGGGGTCCGTGGCCGGGCTTGGAAATCGAAGAAAACATCGGGCCGAAAAAGACGGAATCGTATCGGCCGAGCGCAGCCCGCAGGGTGGCGAGATCGTGGCACGAGCGGCTGGTAAAACCGCCGTCATTAGGGGCTGTCCGGAAACCGAAGGAAGGCCGTAGGGGCGCAGGCTTGCTGCGCCCTTGGTTGAGGGCGCGACAAGATCGCGCCCCTACGATTGTTCGCCGTGCCAGGGTTTTCGGATAGCCTCTACTCTCGTCCCGCCAGTGGCGGCCACCAAGACCGAACTCCGCGACCAGTTCGTGGTGCTGGTGCAGCACCAGACGCGGATACCAGGCACGCGGCAGTGCACGCAGCCACACCGCCAGCTGTTCAGCGTTCCAGTGCGGCTTGCGCACGTGGTAGCGCTCCAGCCCGGTGGCAAACAGCGCACCGAGCACCGCGATTTCCCGCGGATCATCATGCTCGGGCGAAATCACAACGAGTTTCATGGGCCATTTTCAAACACCCAAAGTCCAAACAGTGCATCAGGTTCACGCCTCTTTTGGAATTTGGCGTTTTGGCATTTGGAGCTTTAGCAGTCCTAGCCTCCTTGCGTCGCCTGGATGACCAATACGCGATCGGCGTCAACCAGCACGCAGGCCGGCCATGCCGTGCGCGGCACCACGGCATCGTTGACGGCCACGGCCACGCCCTTGCGAGCGGTCAGCCCGAGCTGATCCAGCAGCACGATCAGGGTCATCGGTTCGGAGAGCCGACGCGGACGATCATTGAGGAAGATCGTGGTGCCGGCCGCGGCCTGATGCACGGGGGGAGAGGATGGCATG
>JBAZMN010000313.1:0-3551 GCA_041649735.1 Opitutaceae bacterium
CAGAACGCGCACCGGCTGTGCGATCGGCGCATTGCGGGCCTGGGCGGCCTCCGGCGTGAGCTCGCCGGCGGCGATCCGCCGGGCCGTTTCCGCCCGCTGCGCGGCCTTGGCCGCCGACCGTTGCGCCAACAGGTCCGGCGCGGCGGGAGCCTGCCGATGCCGGACATAGTAAGCTGACGTCGCCTCGCGCAGGATCACCGCCAGCGTGGTCCGGCGCAGCCGGGCCTCCCCCTCCATCCACGCCAGGACGTCGAGGTTTTCCAGGTAGGTGACGGAGCGTTTGTCGGCGGCAATCACGTTGGGCATGCCGGATAAGATACCGGGTATAAGTAACCGGTCAAGCCCCGCTTCCCGTCAGGGGACAGCCGCGGGCGGCAGGGCCTGGCCCAGCAGGTGGACGGGTCGGCCCGGCCCAAAATTCAGCTCCTGCGTCAGGTCGACCGTCACCGTGTCCACGGAAAACTTCAGCTGCAGCTTCAACGTGAATGGCGTCCGGTAGCGACAGATGAGCGCCGTGTAGGTGTCGGCGGCGGTCCACGCCCCGCTGGCGGCGACCGGGGCCAGGTCGCCCAGGCCCGGCGGTTCGTTGGGCAGGACCAAAACGCCCTTCACCCAGGTCCCCTGCCCGCAGACGATGCGCTGGTCGGTCCCCGCCAGCCGGCACATGATCGTGGCGCCGGCTTCATCCGTGGCGGGCTGCAGCGCGAGTGACTCCAGGCCGAGGGGATTGGCGGGGAAACCAAACCGCCGCCCTGCGACGGCCGCCGCGATGGTGGCATCCGCCGGGCCGGCCGGCCCGGCCAGGTGCAGCCCCGCCAGCCGCTCGGCCAGCCGGCGGTCGGCCGCGGGATCGGGCGGCAGGGCCGATCCGGCGAAGGCGGGCAGGAGAAATTCCCAGGGCAGATTGAACTCCGGCCCCAGTTCATCGGTGCCGGCGGTCATCGCCAGCACCGCATCCGCGGCCGGCATGACGAGGCAGAGCTGCCCAAAGGCCCCGTCGCCCCGGTAGCACCCGTGGGGGGCGCGCCAAAACTGGTAGCCGTAGCCCTGGTCCCAGTTGCTGGCGGGGTCGCTGCCGGTGGACGTTTGCAGCGCGGTGGCCTCGTCCATCCACGCGGCCGGCACCAGTTGGCGTCCGTTCCAGCGGCCCCGTTGCAGGTAGAGCTGGCCGAAGCAGGCGATGTCCTCGGTGCGCAGGCTCAGGCCGTAGCCCCCCAGCGAAATGCCCTGGGCGCTGGTGTCCCAGCGCGGGTCGGCGATGCCCAGGGGTTGAAACAGGCGGGGCCCGAGGTAGTCGCGCACCGTCTGGCCCGTGACCTTCTGCACGATCGCCGAAAGCATATAAGTCCCGGCCGTGTTGTAGTAGAAATGGGTCCCGGGCTTGTCGGCCACCGGCTTCGAGAGGAACACCCGGACCAGATCCTGGTTGCTGCCGAAGGGAAATGGCTCGACGTCCTCGCTGTGCTGGCCGCTGGTCATCCGCAACAGGTCCCGCACCCGCATCGCCCGCAGATTCGGGCCCGGTTGGGCCGGCGCCTCCTGCGGAAAAAACCCGATCACCGGATCGGACAGGCCCAGCCGGCCCTCGCTGATCGCCAGCCCCACGGCGGTCGAGGTGAAGCTCTTGCTGAGCGAGAACAGCGCGTGCGGCTCCGCGGCCGCATAGGGGGTCCACCAGCCCTCGGCGATGACCCGGCCGTGGCGCACGAGCATGAAGCTGTGCAGTGATTTCACCCGCGCCTCGGCCGCATCGATGAACCTGAGGATGGCCGCCGCCGGGACGCCCTGCTCCTCGGGCGTGCTGCGGGGCAGCCGTTCGGGCGCCGGCTCACCGGGGAGGCGCGCCCCCAGGACCACCCCCAAGGCGAGCGCCGACAGGATTGGGATGAGTTTCATGGGATGGGACGGGGTTGCGGAACGGTTATTCTGCCCGATCCATGCCGATTTCCAGGCGGGAATCAAGGAGGCGGCGCGCGCCGTCCGCGCCATCTGAACGGTTCGCGCGCTGTCCAAGCGGGGCACTTTGGCGTTTGGTCGGCGAGGATCAGGTTACCCCGGCCGGCCGCGTCACGGCCGCGGTCTGTCTCTGCTTCGCCCGATGTTTAGGTAAAAGGTACCTGACCCCTGCTATGGTCGAATCTGTCGCAGGAACTCTGCCATCGACTTCAGGTCCTTCGAGGAACGGAGAAATGGAGCAGAAAGATACTTTCCTTTAGGCACAAAAACTGCAGCCGCCCTCTCAAATTGAGTCAGATCTGAGCCAGCAACGCAAAGAGCATCAGCTAGCCCGCTGAAACGCGCGGCGAGCTCAATTTCGACGAGGACGGTCCGCCCGAGCAAATAACACGCGAGAGCAATCACGAAGAAGCCCATCAGCAGCATCGTTATCGCAAAGATTGGCATGTGCAGGCGTGAGATTGCATCCGCCGGCATCAAGGAGTCCACGCCGCCGGCAATTGTCAGCGCCTTCTTGGCGACGAATGGCAGCGAAAGATAGGTCCCGATCAAAACTCCGATTGAAATCGTCAGCCAAAGAATGGCCAAAAAGCGAGCATGAGTCGCTCTTCGGCGCAATGAGAGTTCCAGCGTCATTGGTTAGGAGGCCGCAACGTTCTTCTTCCGAAGCTCGTCGGCTTGTTCGAGTGCTTCGGTCAACTCATTCAAAAGCGTTATGTCTTTCTGCTTGCCCTCATAGATCCTGCCTGGGCGTTCGGCTATCGCGTTCAACACATTCACGCACAATTTTGCAAGGGGCGTAGGATTCTTTGCATCACCAGCAGCGATCTTCTCCATCTCGCGCTTATACCCCTCGAAAGCGCGCGAGATCGCTTCCTTGTAGGCATAATCCTCTTCGAGACGAAGGGATAACATGTAGTTGCGACCGGCGTAAATTGCTAGCCACACAAGAGGTATCACGATCGGAAGGCGCAGGGCCATGCCGCGGAAGATGATCTCCCACGAAGCATCTGTTGAAATGCCCAAGACCGCGTTAATAAAACTGGGCGCTGCAACGACGAGAAGGCCAATGATGCACCAAACAAATGTTCTCAGCCATCGCTGTTGCGGAACAGAGAATCGGTTCTTTTGGGCATTGAATGAGTGCGCAAGACCCGTGCTGGCGGCGCCGGGAAGCAGACTTTCTGCTTGCTCATTCAGCTTCGCGAGTTTGCCAGCGAGTTCCACGACCCGTGCTTCGTGCGTTGTCGCTATCGAGTCACTTTTTTTTAAGTGCTCGATGATTTCGTTGAGATTTTCTCTGTCGGTTTTTACTGAGCCAAGAATGCCAGAAATCTCGGTCGCATGTCGTGTGCTTGCCGCGTGGGCCTCATCGACCTTTGCCGCCAGCGCATTTGCGGATCCGGCCAACTGTTCAGCTTGCTTTTGCTCGGCCTCAGCTTTGGTGCGTGCTTGAACGATCGCGTCGCGTGTTTGCTCAGTTTCCTTAAGAAGCGAATCAGTCGATGCCTTTGATTGTTCGATATTCTGAAGCCGGGCAGAACCTTTTTGGGAGGCGTCAATTATCTCCGCCGCTGACTTTCGACTGCCTTTCG
>JBAZMN010000314.1:0-3530 GCA_041649735.1 Opitutaceae bacterium
GATCGGCTACTCGACCCATGAGTCGCCCGAGCAGTACGAAGCCGTGATGATGGCGGTCGCAAAAGGAGCGACTGTCTTTGAAAAGCACGTCGGCGTGCCCACGGAGCAATACCGGCTCAACGCCTATTCCGCCACGCCGGCGCAGGTGCGCCGCTGGCTGGAAGCGGCGCAGCGGGCGGTGGCGATGGCCGGGGTCGCGGGCCGCCGGCATGAATTCTCTCCCATTGAGCGCGGCACGCTGGCGGACCTGCGCCGCGCGGTGTTTGCCCGGCGCGAGATCCGATCGGGCGAGGTGATCCGGCTGGAGGATGTGTTTCTCTCGATCCCCGGCCAGGCCGGCCAGCTGGTGGGCCAGGATCTGTCGAAATACACGGAGTATCGCGCCACCCGGGCCTATGCGCCGAAGGAGGCGATCATGAGTGACGGCGTGACCGCGACCGACACGCGCAGCCTGGTCCACGGCATCGTGCACGACGTGAAGGCGCTGCTGAAAGCGTCGGGCGCCATCGTGCCGGCGCAACTCGAACTCGAGCTGTCGCACCACTATGGGCTCGAACGGTTCCGTGAGTTCGGCTCGACCACGATCACGGTGGTCAATCGCGAATACTGCAAGCGGGTCATCCTCATGCTGCCCGGCCAGCGGCACCCCGAGCAGTGGCACAAGCTCAAGGACGAGACCTATCATCTCCTGCATGGCGAAATCGATCTCGTGCTCGACGGGCAGCCCCGCAAGTGCGCGCGCAACGATGTCGTGATCATTCCCCGGGGCGTGCGGCATTCCTTCTCCAGCGCCGCCGGCGCCGTCATTGAGGAAATCTCCTCCTCCTACTCCCAGGGCGACTCCTATTACACCGATCCTGTCATCACCCAGGATCCCAACCGCAAGACCTATGTCACGAACTGGATGGATTAGCCGCAGCACGGAACTCATGAGCGGCGGAACTGCAGAACGGCGGACAGTCTGGTCTACAATAATTCTTTAGCCCAGTAGCTCTGTAGTTCTGCAGCCCTAGAGGCTATCCGAAAACCGAAAACAGATATGAATCATCAGACATTGGTAGGGGCGCGATCTTGTCGCGCCCTCCGAGAGGGCCGCAGCAAGCCTGCGCCTCTACGATTCGTTCACCGGTTTCCGGATGGTCTCTAGTCTCCTTCACTCTCACCCACACTTTCACTCCCTTGAAACTCTCCGACTACGTCGTCGATTTTCTCATCCGCCACGGGCTCCGGCGCATTTTTCTCCTGCCGGGCGGCGGCTGCATGCACCTGACCGATGCGGTGGGCAAACGGCCGGAGCTTGATTACGTCTGCTGTTTGCATGAGCAGGCGTGCGCCTTTGCGGCCGAGGCCTATGGCGAATACACGAACGCCTTCGGCTGCGCGCTGGTCACGGCGGGTCCCGGCGGCACCAACGCGATCACCGGCGCGGCCTGCGCCTGGATCGAATCGTCGCCCTGCCTGTTCCTCTCCGGCCAGGCCAAGCGCGCTGATCTGATCTCGAGCCAGCCACTGCCGGTACGGTCGATGGGGCAGCAGGAGGTCGACATTGCGGCGATGGTGCGGCCGGTCACCAAGTACGCCGTCACCGTGCTCGAGCCGTCCGAAATCCGTTTTCACCTCGAAAAGGCGCTCTGGCTGGCCATGCATGGACGCAAGGGTCCGGTCTGGATCGATCTGCCACTCGATGTGCAGGCCGCGCCGGTGGACCCGGCAACCATGGCGGGATTCACGCCGCCGCTAGATGAAACCCCCGGCTTCGCGCCGGAAATTACTCGGGCGCTGGAGGCCTTGTCGCGCGCCCGCCGCCCTGTCATCTACGCCGGCAACGGCGTGCGCACGGCCGGAATGATCGATGCGTTCCGGACGCTGGTGGAACGACTGCACGTACCGGTGCTGTTGACGTGGAAGGCCGCGGATTTCCTGTCGGAAGATCATCCGTGCTACGCCGGACGCCCGGGTGGCATTGGGCAGCGCGCGGCGAATTTCGTCCAGCAGAAGGCGGATTGGATGCTCGTACTGGGCGCCCGGCTGGACCTGCCGTCGGTGGCGTTCAATCACGCGAACTTCGCACCGCGGGCCTTCAAGGTGTTCGTGGAGGTTGATCCGGCGGAGCTGGCCAAATTCAAGGCGAAGATCGACGTGCCGGTCTGCGCGGATCTGGGTCGCTTTCTGCCGGAATTTCTTTCTGGTGCCGCCGCCCGTTCCTGGCCGGATTTCAAAGACTGGAGCGGAAGATGCCGCGGGTGGATGCAGCGTTTCCCGGTGGTGCTGCCGGAATACCGGAATCAGCCGGCGGGCACGGTCAGCACCTACGTGTTGATGGACGTGCTCTCCGACCTGCTCGGCCCGGAGGATGTGATCGTGCCGGGAAGCTCCGGCCCCTGCAGCGACATCTTTTACCAGGCGTTTCGGATCAAGGCCGGCCAGCGGATTCTCAATGCACCGGGGCTCGGCGCGATGGGCACCGGCCTGCCCGGCAGCATCGGTGCGGCGCTGGCCTCCGGTGGCCGGCGCGTGGTCAACGTCAACGGCGAGGGCGGCTTCCAGCTCAACATCCAGGAGCTTGAAACTGTGCGCCGGCTGAACCTGCCGGTGAAGTTTATCGTGCTGGACAACGGCGGCTATCGTTCGGTCGTCACCATGCAGCGAAGCCATTTTCAGGGGCGCCTGGTGGGCGCCGAGCCGTCGAGCCGCCTGACCATGCCCGATACCGGCCGCGTGGCGGCGGCCTATGGGATTCCGGCGTTGTCGGTCGATTCCCATGACCGGCTGCGGGAGGAGCTGGCGGGGGCGCTGGGCCGGCCGGGTCCCGTGGTGTGCGTGGTCAAGACTTCCGTGGATGAAATGACCGCGCCGCGGGCCACCTCGGAAATCCGGCCGGACGGCACCATTGTCTCGAAACCGATGGAAGACATGTGGCCGTTCCTCGACCGCAAGGAATTCAACGCCATCATGGCGGAGTAGCTGTTTCAGCACTGCGGAACCACCGAGCTACGGAACTACAGTGCGACAGAACCACTGAGCTTCGCAACCACCGCGCCCCAAGACGTCCGCCAATCCACGCTCTGTCATGCTGTAGTTCCGTCGCTCTGCAGCTCCGTCGCTCTTGGCTGGTAACTCTATCTCATCGCCGCGATGACTCCTCTCGACCAGATCCATGCTCTCCTCGCCGAGCCGGTCACGGTGGCGGCGGAGCGGGAACGACAGACCTTCCCCGCGTTGCTGGCGGAAACCGACGGTTCTGTGGTTCTTTTTGGCGCCGGCCGGCTCGGCCGGCTCTGTGCCCGGGCTCTGCGCCGCAGTGGAGTGACGCTGCGCGCTTTTTGCGACCGCAATCCGCAACTTCATGGGCAAAAGATCGAGGGGGCGGTGGTCCTCAACCCTGAGGAAGCGGCACGTCAGTTTGGCGCGTCGGCTCTGTTTGTCGTATCGATCTGGACCGGCACCGCCCGCGAGAGCATGACGGAACGGATGGATTTTTTGCGCCGGCTCGACTGCCGGTTCGTGGCGAATTATGCGGCGTTGGTCTG
>JBAZMN010000315.1:0-3527 GCA_041649735.1 Opitutaceae bacterium
GTCTCCAGTCCGCGCCCCGGACCGACCGTCTGTGACAGCCAGACAAAGATCGGAGCCCGGTCCGGTGGACGCGGCGGCGGTGGAGGAGGCAGTGGAAAGACGTTGCGGATGACGGCGGGAACAAACCCGCCATACCGGGCGTGCAGCGCCGCGGCCATCGCATGAGACGTGGTTGAAATATAGCTCGCGCGGTGCAGCAGCCCCTCTTCGACCTTCCGCAGGAGCGCCAGCGGCCGGTGACGCCGGTCGACGGGCAGGAGGTCCTCGGAATACCAATCCTCGAAATCGGCCGCGACCCGCCGCCCATCGCCCAGCAGTTGGAGACCGACCCAGGATGGCGCTTCGCAATGCACGATGGTGAGGTCCGCCGGCAAACGCCGGGCGGCGGCCAGCAGACGGCGGGCCGGGCCGAGGGCGGCAGGCATGTCAAGGTGCAGCCGTGCCATCGCCATCCGGGCGAGCCTCGTTGTCGCCCGGTCGCTCCAGGCCCGCCAGGCGCCCGGGCCCGAAGGCGCAAGGTGATCGATGACCACGCGGCGAAACGGCGCACCGGCAAGCATTTCGCGGTCGAGGAGCTCCGAGGGAGCGTGATTCGACACCGTGAGCACGGTGACGGCATACCCGGCCTGGCCCAAGGTGGCGGCCTCCTTGTGCGCCCGCGGATTGCGGCACAAATGGGTGCTGCTGACGATGAGAATCGAGGCCGGCTTGGTCATGGCGGGAATAGGCCGGTCAGCGACCAGGACGATGCCACCAATGTTTGAGCCGCCAGACGCCACGCCAGCCCAGCAGGCGGGCCAACGCCGCGGTCTTGGACCCCATCGGCGGCGTGAGGGTTGAGCCGCCTGACGCCATGATCCGTTGTTCAGCCAATTCCATCAGGTCCGCGGGGAAAGGATAGAAATCGTAAACGAAACGCTGGTAGTAGTTGGCGATGGCGCGCCGTACCCGGGGCGAGTCTTCGGCCTGCCGCAGGTGTTCCACGATCAGTTCGATGGAGCGGAACTGCGAGCGACGGCTGCGTTCATCCCGACGTTGACTCAGGCTGCCGGGCAGGCCCGAGCGATAATAGCTCCTCGCCGCCGGAGTAAACGTGATGCCGGTGCTCGCCAGCAGCACGCGGCTGAAAAATTCACCGTCATCGTTGAGCGTCAGCTCTTCGTTCCATCGGCCGGCCTGTTCTGCAACCATCCGCGGGGTCAGCCAGGCGGAAGGGTGGATCATGCGGCCGGCGTCACCGCCGAGCACCAGGAACTCAACCGGTTCGAAATTGCGAAAGAGAGCCTCGTCGACAAACGCCGCCCGGGTCGGATCGTCACGGAACCGGCCCCAGGCGCACGACGCCACCCGTCCGGCCGGCGCGCCGGCCAGCGCGGTCACCTGGAGGGCGATCTTGTCCGGGGAGATCAGGTCGTCGGCGTCGAGAAACTGCAGGTAGTCGCCGCGGGCCATCTGCCAGGCGGAGTTCCGCGTGGCGCTCGCGCCGCGGTTGGGCTGGGTGAAGACCCGCACGCCGCGCGGCTCGTAACGCCGGGCAATCGCCAGGCTGCCATCCGTGGAACCATCGTCGATCAGAATGATCTCCTTGGCGGGCCAGGTCTGCGCCAAGGCCGACTCCAGCGTCGCGGCCAGCCAGGGCGCGGCGTTGTGGCAGGGGATGAGGATGCTGACGAGCGGCGGGGCCATGCGGCGGTCGAACTAGTTTCAGCCAGAGGGGACGCTCGCGGGGACGGGACCGGCGCGTCCGAAGAAAGTGACAAACCGGTATAAATGCTCCGGCCAAAGCGGAACCCAGTCCCGCTGATCGGCCAGTTCGGTGATCGGTTGGAGACCGCTCAGGTCCCCGACGAAATAGGTGTGTTCGCCGGTGAGGTTCTCGGGGCGGTAATCGGGATGGAAAAAGGGCGAGGTCCGGTAGGCCAGGTAGTCGATATGCACGCAGTGGCGGCCATCGTTCCAGTCACCGACATACGGCATGGTGGTGGGTGCGAGTTTACCCGTCTTGAAAGCAAACCCCTCGGCCCGCAGCATCCGTATCACCATCTGGTAAGGCAGCCAGCCGCTGAAATAGACCGTGGTTCGCGGGCTGGCGCACAGCAGTGAGGTAAACTGCCGCAGTTGCGCCAGCATGGCGGTCTTCTCCCGCCGCCAGATCCAGGGGGCAAACAGGGCGCCGGTGCGCAATCGGAATCCATCCGTGGTCGGGATGATTTCACCGGGGCCGATCACCAGCCGCGCCGGTCGCCGCGGGCCGGGGAGGGTGGCGAGGGATGCAAGCGCCGGTGACGGTGTGTAGCGCCTGAACTCGGGAGCGGAGGTCAAAAGCCCCGCCGCTTGATCAGCCAGTGCCAGCAGCCCGACGGCGCTGGCGAAAGCGACGCGCAGCTTCCGGTCCGTCCAGACCGGCGCGGCCGTCACGCGGCGCCAGACGACTTTGCCGGCGTAAAGCGCGGCCAGGAGGAAGAAAGGTACAAGATGGTAGAAATATTTGGTCGACGCCAACGATGTGCCGTACACCGGCAGCGTGGCTCCCACGCCGGCAGCGATGAGAATCAAGAGCCGCCACTCACGGCGGACAATCAACAGAATACTCCCGGCAGCGAGGAGAACACAGATTAGGGGCGACAAAAGGAGCGGCAGCGCTCGCACGGTCGGCCACCATCCTTCAACCGCGCCGCGACCGGAATAGATGGACATGATGCTGGCCGGGGTGACGCCGGACGCTCGATAGAGCAGCGCGACCAGCGCCAGCGAACCGCAAGCGATGACGCCGCCGACCTTCAGGGTGGTACGCAGATCGCGGCCGGCCAGATACAGCAGCACCGGCAGGGCGGGCGTAGCCAGGAGGCAATCGATGCGAATCCAGCCGGCGACGGCAATAGCCACCACCATGGCTGCGCAGGTGTGCCGGTCCGGTGTGCGGCAGGCGAGGCAGAGTGCGGCAAACACCAGCCACATGCCGAGCGCCGTTGTGTTCATGTAGTAGGCGGAGGCGGAGATCTCCTGACACAACAACAGTGCGGTCAGGGCCACGGAAATGGGAATGGCCAGCACCCGGGCC
This sequence comes from Opitutaceae bacterium, assembly GCA_041649735.1. Classification (GTDB taxonomy): domain Bacteria; phylum Verrucomicrobiota; class Verrucomicrobiia; order Opitutales; family Opitutaceae; genus Fen-1467. The sequence goes on from JBAZMN010000315.1 coordinate 3,062, forward strand.
AGCAGCCAGGCCGCCAGCAGCGCGAACAGGGCGGCGCCTGCCACCGTGCCGGCGGCAAAAAGATCCTGCACCGGCAACCCGCTCCAGCGGCTGGCGGTGGAAAGCAGGACATAGGCGCCTGGCTGGATCTCGGGGGAGTACGCCAGGCGAAGGTACGCCTTCTCTCCCCGGGCCATGGCAGTCGCGCCATTGATTACCCCTTGCTCATCGCCCTCGGCGGGGGAGATCGGAAAAACGCCCGCGACCAGCCACGCGGCGTAGATGCAGAGCGCGAAATGGCCGAGCAGGCGCCTGCGTCTGGTGCGGGCGGAGGGATCGGAAGGATTCATGGAACGGCGGTCGCGGGCGGCGCTCCGCTGCGGGCCAGAGCCAGTTTCCAAGCATGGCGGTAGTAGCCGCGTTTCGATCCTGCCACGTAATGGTGCAGCACCGCCCGCGGATCGCGGCATTCGGCTTCGGTCGGCAT
>JBAZMN010000316.1:0-3515 GCA_041649735.1 Opitutaceae bacterium
ATTGATGTTGAGGGTGGTCGTGCCGAGGGCGTTGTCATGACCGAGCTGGAGATAGCCTCCGCTGAGGATGAAGGAGCCGCTCAGGCTGCTGTTGTTCCCATTGAGGATGAGTCGGCCGGAGCCGGTCTTGACGAAATCGATGCCCGTGCCCGTGATGGAGCCGTTGACCCGGACGGGGTTGTCATCGGAGTAATAGGGGTCGCCGGCAATGTACCAGGTCTGGGATGCGCCCAGGTTGATGGTGAGGGAGGAATTGAAACGGGCTTCATCCCCATTGTTGACCTTGGAGAGCCCTCCGGAGCCAATCGTCAGCGTGGACTCGTTGGCGGTGTCAAACTCGTGATACTTGTCGTCGATCGTCAGGGAATTGACCGAGGCGGAGGCGTCGAGGTTGATGCCATAACGCCGCATGGAACCCGTGGTCACGTCGGCGCCGGTCGTTGGGGCGGCGCCGCCCTGCCAGTTGGCGCCGTCGGTCCAGTTGTTGCCGGCGCCGGCACCGGTCCAGACGATGCTTTGGGCAAAACCAGGGGGAACAAAGACCGTACAAAACGCAGCCACGATCCAGGCAGCCTGCCGGTGCTGAGTCATGCCCTTGGGCTTAAGGCAACTTATCGTCCGGCGGCAAGAGATTATTCTTCTTAATTCATTCCTCCCGGGCCACGCATCCCTGCCCCGGTGGTTCAGCGGGCGGGCCGCCAGCAGAGGAAATTGATCTTGTTCCCCGGTGTGGATTGCCTCGCACTGCCTCCGCCCATGCCGTCCCCCGGTGTCGTTACCTTCCATTACACGCTGCGCGACCACGCCGGACGGTTGCTCGATGCCTCGCACGGCGGCCCGCCGGTCACGTACGTGGAGGGCGATGGTGCCATCATCGATGGCCTGGCGGACGAATTGCACGGCCAGCCCGCCGGCACGCGGAAGAAAATCATGGTCCCGGCCGCCCGTGCTTATGGCGAACGCGATGCTGGCATGGTGCGGCGGGTGAAACGCGCGGCGCTGCCGGTCGGCGAGCTGCAGGTCGGCGATCAGTTCCAGACGGAACCCGACCGGCATGCGCCCATCGTGACAGTCGTTGGCCTCGAGGGCGACGAGGTGCTGCTCGACGCCAATCATCCGCTGGCAGGGGTGGACCTCTATTTCGAGGTGGAGGTGGTCGCCGTGCGCGCGGCGACCCCCGCGGAAATCAGCCGTGGGCGGCCGGCTGACCCCGGCGCATAAAGGGTCGGGGCCGGATTCAGGCGGGCCCACGCTCCGCAATCCCGGCGCGGGATCGCCTCGATCAGGGGCGGAGCCTCCCCGGGAGAACCCGGAGGCGACCGGCGGTCGGCGGTTGACCGGGGCGGGTTTCTGGTTACTAACTCCGGCTCCCGTCCAGCGGAGTTTGCCGCGGCCGGGCGTTTGCGACCTGCGCGATTGAGGCTATGTTTCCCTCTGCGTGGTTGCAGACCGAGAAGCGAGCATGAAGACGAAATCCAAATTGTATCTCCACCGCGCCGCCGGCAAGGACGCGCCCCGGATCGCCCGCAGCTACGATGCGCGGTTCAAGGTCACGTCCGCCTACCGCGCCGAGCTGCCCGACATGATGCAGGCCGTCGACTCCATCCAGGGGGCGAAGGTGCCCATCCAGCATGTGGGGGTGGCGAATTTCCGCCTGCCGGTCCGGGTGCGTACGAAGCGCGGCGAAGCGTTCGCCCTCGAGGCGCGGGTGACCGGCACCGTGTCGCTCGAGGCCGAGCTCAAGGGCATCAACATGAGCCGCATCGTGCGCTCGTTCTACGATCACAAGCACGGGGTCTTCACGCTCGAATGGCTGGGCCGCATCCTTCGCACCTACCTGCGCCGCATCCGGAGCAAGGACGCGCGGCTCAAGGTCGCGTTCTCCTGGCCGCTCCGGCAGCGCAGCCTGCGCAGCGGCCTCGAGGGCTGGCAGTATTACCAGGTCGCCTTCGAGGGGGTCCTGACCCACACCGGCCGCTACCGGCGTTTCCTCCATTTTGATTTTGTCTACTCGTCGGCCTGCCCGTGCTCGGCGGAGCTGGCGGAGCATGCCCGGGCCGGGCGCGGCGTCTACTCCATCCCCCATTCCCAGCGCAGCAAGGCGCGCGTCAGCGTCGAGATCGTCCCCGGCCGCCGGCTCACCGTCGAGGATCTGCACGCCCACTGCCTCCGCGCGCTCCGGACCGAGACCCAGGTGATGGTGAAGCGCGAGGACGAGCAGGCGTTCGCCGAGCTGAACGGCGCCTACATCAAGTTCGTCGAGGACGCCGCGCGGCTGCTCTATCACGAGCTCAACCGCGATCCGCGCATCCGGGATTTCCAGGTCGCCTGCGCGCACCTCGAGTCGCTGCATTCCCACGACGCCGTCAGCGTCATCTGCAAGGGCGTGCCCGGCGGCTTTACCGCGGACTTCATGGATTTCGGGCAGCTCGTGTGCTGAGGTTTTTCCGGCGGATCGTTGGTCCGCCGGGAAAACCTTGATGTGGCGGGCCGTGCGCGCTGCACGGCGAAACGGGCGGTTTTCCAGTGCTTTGCATGGTGCGCGCGGCCTGCAGCCTGCACGAAGCACTCCCATCCCTTTTGGGGCGAGCAGGTTGGCGCGCCGGCAAGGCCGGTGGCATGATTCAGGCATGCAGCAGCCGTGGTGTTCAACTGTTTCTACTCATGACGTTGTCCAACGCACTTGGATTTTGTTTGCTGGGATTGGCCATGTTGTGGCTGCCGGCACTGGCGCCGGGCCTCGTCCCGCCGAGCCCGGTCTTCGGCACCAGCACGCGGGAGCTCTGGCTGCAATGCATGGGCACGCTCAACGTTTCGCTGGGCGCGGGCGTGCTGGGCTGGCATGCGATGCAGCAGGCCTGGCGCATCCCGGTCTGGCTCGAGCCGGTGCCACAGCCGGAGCCTCCGCTGGCATTGCCGCGGCCGGCCCGGGTCAGCGTTTGAACCCGATCCAATCCTGATGTACGTCGCGCGGCGCTGACGCCGGCATTTTTCAGACTGGCGTGGACGGACCGTAGCCGGGCGTGGCGCCGCGCTGCGATGCCACCCATTCGCCCAGCCGGCAGGCCCGGGCCAGGCTCTCTCCGCCGGAAATCCGGCTGTTGAGCAGGTGGGTGACCAGGGAGGCCAAAAATGCGTCGCCGGCGCCCACCGTGTCCGCGACCACGACCGGGCGGCCCGGTTCCCAGAGCCAGCGATCAGCGCGCAGCAGACCTGCGCCGCGTGCCCCGGCGGTGACACAGACAATGGCGCAGCCGGTCAACCGGGCGAGGGCGCGTGCGTCGGTCTCCTCGCGTCCGGGCTCTTCGGCGGCCCCGGCCGCCAGCCGCGCCGCCTCGGCGGCATTGAGTTTCAGCAGTGTGGCGTGTCGGGCGAGCGTGCGGACCAATTCAAGGTCATCATGGGGCGGGCGCAGGTTGACATCGAAAACGCGCAGGGCATCGTCCGGCAGCAGCGTGAGCAGGCGGTCGAGCGCGGCGCGATTGGACACCGAACGCTGCGCCAGCGAGCCGAAG
>JBAZMN010000317.1:0-3508 GCA_041649735.1 Opitutaceae bacterium
TCGCCGGCGAGGAGGAGGCGGTGACGGCCGACGCTCTCGTCGTATCGCCGTCCGGCCGCCTGGATGTGATTCTGCGCGACCTCGAGTTCGTGGAAACACGCCTGGAGCGCAACCCGCCGGAGCCGGAGAAGTCCGGCCTCGACAAAATCAAGGCGGCCCTGGAGCGCGAGCAGCTCGTCACCGCCGCCGGTCTGACGCCCGAGGAAGCGCAGGCGGTGGCCGCGCACGCCTTCCTCACCGCGAAGCCAGTGGTGGTGGCCGAAGCCGCCGATGTCGGGAAGTTCGACGAATTCCTGCCGCGGGTGCTGGCCGAGAGCGGCTACCTCAGCTACCTGACCGTGGGCGGTCCGGAAAACCGCGCGTGGCTCATCAAGAAGGGCATGACCGCACCGGAGGCCGCGGGGGCCATCCACACCGACATCCAGAAAGGCTTCATCCGGGCCGAGATCATCAGTTTTGCGGATTTCATCGCCGCCGGCGGCGAGTCGCAGGCCAAACATGCCGGCAAACTGCGCCTGGAAACCAGGCAATACGTCGTGCAGGATTACGACCTGGTGAACTTCCGGTTCAATAAATGAAGCCGCCAACGAGCGGCGCAAGGTGGAGCCGGCGCGAAAGTCGGATTGGCCTTGGTTGGAGCCGGGGGTCGGCTTGGCCCGGCGAAGCGCGGTGCGAAGACGGCCGACCCTGGTTAACCGGCTTCGCCGCAGCCGGCTGCAAGCACAGCCTGGGATTGAAAAATAACAGGGAACGAACCAGATTTTCCCTGTTCCATCGGAGCGCCAACCCGCTCTCATGTCCCAATCCTCCAGTCACCTGCTGCCTCCAGCCGCGATGAGTGACGGCTGGCATTTCTTCCTCGGATTTTTGCGCCGGCCCTGGAAGGTCGGCGCCGTGGCGCCCAGTTCGGCCCGGCTGGCGCAGGCCATCGTGCGCCACTGCGCCCTGGGCAAGGCGCAGACCGTGGTGGAGCTCGGCGCGGGCACCGGCGCCATCACCCGGCAGATCCTGAAGCAGATCGGCCCGCACACGACGTTCATCACCCTGGAACTGGATGCCGGCCATGTGGCCCGGCTGCGCCAGCGTCACCCGGGGTTGCAGGTTCACCAGGCGTCGGCCGAAAACCTCCGCACCCTGCTGGCCCGGCACGGCCGCAAGACGGCAGACTGTGTCATCAGCGGCCTGCCGTGGGGCAACATGAGCGCACGCACGCAGCGCCGCATCATGGATGAAGTTCTCGCGGTGCTGAAACCCGGCGGGCGCTTCTGCGGCTTCGGCTACGTGCATGCGAGCTGGTACCCGTCCTCCCGCGCTTTCCGCCGGATGCTGGAGCGGAATTTCCAGCGCGTGGGCACCAGCCCCATCGTCTGGCGGAATCTGCCGCCCGCCTTCGTTTATTTCTGCGCCTGACGGTGGGCCGTCAGGAGGCGGCTCCCGCCATCCGGCACGGCAGCAACACGGCGTCCTGCATGCCATGGATGATCTTCTTGTCGGGCGGGCAGAAGGTGGCGAGCGCGCCGGCCAGCCGGGTTTTGCCGCCGACGACAAAGAAATACGGACACAGCCGCAGGCGGCCCGCCTCGGCCGCGGCCGTGACGGGTCGGCCCGCCTCCGGCGGATGCCGGTAGACCGGATGCTGCACCCGGCGCGGTTTCTGGTATTCCTGCAGCACGTGCAGGTTGGTCGGGGCGAGCCGGAGCGCCTGCTCGATGCCTGCCTGCCATTCCTCCCGCGAACAGTCACTCCCGAGCACCACGCTGCGGGCGCCCCAGGCCGTTTCGTGGAAGCCGCTGATCTTGATGATGAGGTCACGCTCCTTCTGCGAGGCCAACGCGAGCTGGCTCCAGTCGGCCAGCGCCCGGCCGCCGACCCGCGGGCCGTCGAGCACCGCGCCGGGCGGCAGCGGCGTCGGGTCCATCACCCACGAGACCGGGATGAGCTGGCGCAACAGCTTCAGATTGCGTCCGCTGAGGTTCTCCGCCCAGAAATCCTGCAGCCGGTGGTGATGAAAGAGGGCGAGCGCGAGCTTCTCCTCCTGGAAATGGCGCATCGGCGGCGCAATGACCACCTCGCCGTTGCCCCAGCTCTCGAAAAAATACGGCGCGGTGCGGATGTTCCCGAGATCGAACAGTTCGAAAAAACGGTAGATGATGTCGATCTTCTCAGGCGTGCCGCCGGCGTCGAAAAAAAGCGCGCCGCCGAGCGGAAACACGTCGTCAGGACGGAGACAGAACACGCGGCGGCCCCGCTGCTGCAACTCCCCGGCCAGCCATTGCATCTCCGGCCGGTAGGTGGACGCCTCGTCGCTCACCAGCAGGGCGATGAGCGGGGTGGCTTTCTGGGGCAGGAGTGCGACCAACGACTCGTAGAAACCATCGATCATCCGGTCGCCGTGGCCGACGATGCCGGCGCCGTCCGCGCCTTCATAAAGCCGGTTGAGGAAAGCCGTGAGCCCGATGCCGCCCGGCACGGAGTCGAGTTCGGTGAGCGCAAAACCGTGCTCCGTCAGCAGCAGATCGGGCCGCAACACGGTGGGGAAGATGCCGCGCTGGCGCCCCTCCCGCGCGTGTTGCACAAGGCCGGCCGGCTTGCCCCGGTCGAGGTATTCCGCGACCCAGGGTGCGACGAGCGGCTTGTTGCGCAGCAGATTCTTGTCCGCGGCCGACCGCAGGTAGAGCGTCTCGAGCGCCTGGTGGAATTCGAGGCACGCCGCGCCGATGTGATCGAGCTGGAGCACCTGCTCGGGCGTCAGCGGCCACGCCTCGGGCGACAGCTGCCAGGTTTTCGCCTCGAACAGCGGCTGGGCTCCCAGGGCCGAGTTGATGGTGTCGTACGGAAGACTCATGGGAAGAAGCCAGCAGTCAGACGACAGAGGTCAGCCAGCGCAAGCGGGCGGCCCGGCGCCTGACCTCCGTCCTCGGTCATCGGCGCTATTCCTCCATCTGGATGTCCTTGTTGCGGTGCCGCGGCTGGCCGGCGCGAAGCCAGGCGTAGACGAACCGGTCGAGGTCGCCGTCCAGCACGCCCTGCGTGTCGCTGGTGCTGAGGCCCGTGCGCAGATCCTTCACCATCTGGTAGGGCTGCAGCACGTAGCTGCGGATCTGGCTGCCCCACCCGATCTCGCCCTTCTCGCCGTAAAACCGCTCCATTTCGCTGCGCTGCTCGTCGAGCCGCTTCTCGTAGAGGCGCGCCTTGAGGACGCTCATGGCGCTGGCGCGGTTCTTGATCTGCGAGCGCTCGTTCTGGCAGACGACCACGATGCCGGTCGGCAGGTGGGTGATGCGCACCGCGGAGTCGGTCGTGTTGACACCCTGGCCGCCCTTGCCGGAGGAGCGGTAGACGTCCACACGGAGGTCGCCCTCGGGAATCTCGATGGCGATGTCCTCGTTGATCTCGGCGATGACGTCGACCGCGACGAACGACGTATGGCGGCGCTTGTTGGCGTCGAACGGGCTGATGCGCACGAGCCGGTGCACGCCGCGCTCGGCCTTGGCGTAGCCGTAGTCGT
>JBAZMN010000318.1:0-3486 GCA_041649735.1 Opitutaceae bacterium
CCGCCACGCTGCCGCCCTCAAACTGGGTCACGAGTCCCGGCAGGACCGGGATGATGATGCCAAAGCCCAGCACGAGCAGGACCAGCGTGACGAAAATAAAGCCCAGCGCCGGGGCCCGCGGCGATGGAGAGCTCATGCCCGTGTCCTTCCGGGTCCGGTGCCGTCGGGCCGGATCGCTTCGCGCCGCCGGTCGCGGCGGGCGGCGCGTGGCGCCGAGACGGATGGGGTGACGGGTTGCGGCACGCCGGCTACCATGCGCGCCCCGGCTTTTCGTTCAACTCCGCGCGGATGATTGCAGCGCATTTTTTGCCGACTGGGAAGCTTACGCCCGCGACCGGACGGGAAAGCGCCGGGGCGAGGTTGACGGCCCGCCTTTTGAGCCCGGACCTAGGCGCCGGCCAGCGCGGCGATGGCCGCCAGGCGTTCGCGGATGGGCAGGTGCTGGGTGCAGGCGCTTTCGCAATCGCCGCACTGCTGGCAGCCGGCGGCCACGTCGGGCGCGAGGTTCCAGTGCCACTTGAGGCGGTCGCGCATGGAGGTGTCGGTGCCCTCCAGGATTCGCTGGTTGTATACGTCCATCAGTTTCGGAATCTCCAGCTCCGCCGGGCACGGCAGACAGTAGCCGCAGCCGGTGCAAAAGCCGTCGAAGCCGGCGGTCAGGTTGGCCTTCACCCGCTCGATGTGCTCTGCCGGGTAGGGCGCGAAGTCCTCGACGGCGGCGACCGCCTGGTCGACCTCGGCCGTGCTGGCGAAACCGACGAGCGCGGCGGTGATGGCCGGTTGCGAGATGTTGAAGCGCAGCGCCGCCTGCACCACGTCCCGGTCCTGCGGTCCCAGCAGAAAGGCCAGCCGCCCGGCGTTGCGCGGGATCAGGCCGCCCCCGAGCGGATTCATCGTCACCACGCCGGCCCCGTGACGGAGCGCCGCCTCCAGGGCCTTGGCGCGGAAGGGGAAGTTGAGCGCGTTGTAGCCCAGGGTCACGCCCTCGAAGCAGCCGGAGTCGAGCACGGCGGCGATGTCGTCGCCGCCCAGGTGCGCGGAGACGACGAGGTGCCGGATCAGGCCCTCCTCCTTGGCCTTGAGCGCGGCCGCCACGGCGCCGCCGGCGATGCGCTGCGGGAGGTCGCCCGGACGCAGCAGGCACCAGATATGGAAGAAGTCGATCCGGGCGACCTGCAGTCGGGTCAGGGAGCGTTCGAGACTGGCGCGCAGCTTGCCGCCATCGGCCTCGGAGCATTTGGTGGAGACATAAAAAGAGTCACGCGGCAGCGTGGCGAAGGCCTGGCCGAAGATCGCCTCGCTCCGGTCGTCGCAGTAGTAAGGGGCGGTGTCGAAATAGTTGATGCCCCGGGCATGGGCGTAGTGCACCAGTCCCGCGGAGCCGTCGAGGTCCTGCGGTTGCGGAAAGCGCATGCCGCCGAAGCCGATCACGGAGATGGAGATTCCGGTCTGGCCGTAAGGTTTCTTCCACATGAGCGAATGGGCCCGGCGCGAACGCTGAGGACGTCTGCGGCCCGGACCGCAAACCGGCAGCATTGCGGCCCGCCGTTGCCATGCAAACCGGAAACCTGCTCCCAGTCTCAGGGTTGCCGGGGAGGCAGGCTGACGCGACCCCGCCGAGGCCGGGGTTGATCGTGTTGGCCGACCCTGCCAGACTATCCGATCATGCCGTACCGGACTTTCGACCTCGCCGCCGCCGCCGGCTACCTGCACCTCACGCACGGCGAGCTGGAGCAGTTGGTCAAAACCACTGACATTCCGCATGGACGCCGGGGCGGGCGGATCGTCTTTCTGCGCGGGGAGCTCGACGCCTGGGCCTCGCGACGCATCCTCGGCCTGGCGCCGCCGCGCCTCGCCGATTACCATCAGAAATCGACCCGCGGTACCCACGCCATCTTTGTTAATGATGCGTTGATCCCCGAACTGCTCCAGCCGGGTGATATCGACCCCGTCCTGACGTCACGGACGAAAAAATCCGTCATCCGTGATCTCGTGGCCCTGGCGGAACATACCGGCCGGGTACTCGATCCGGCGGAGTTCCGGGCCAGCGTGGAGGCCCGGGAGCAGCTCTGCTCGACTGCGCTGCCCGGCGGCCTGGCCCTCTTGCACTGCCGGAACCACCAACCCTACCGCTTCGAGGGTTCGTTCATCGTGCTCGGCCGCACCGTGCAGGAGATCCATTTCGGCGCGCCCGACGGCCATCCCACCTGGCTGTTCTTCCTCATCTGCTGCCAGGACGAGCGCATCCACCTGCACACGCTGGCCCGGCTGTGCCTGATGGTGCAGAAAACGGACCTCATTGCCGGCCTGTTTGCGGCGCCCGGGGCGGATGCGATGTACGCCGCGCTGCTCGAGGCGGAACAAACGGTGCTCACCGGGAAAAATCCGGGGAAGACGGAAACCATCGCCAACCGGTGAGGGACTTGATCGGACCGAGGAGATCCTGCGCCATCTGTTCGTGCTGGAAGGCCACCGGATGGGCGTTGCCGGGTGTACCGGGATAATAATGGATCGGGGCCACGACGATGCGCTGGTCGCCGATCGCGCGCCGCCGTGCCACCACGCTCTCAAGCGTCCGCCGCAGCTGGCTGCGCGGTGTGCGGGCCTGCAGGTCGGTGGTCTCGGCGTAGATGGGGCTCTCGGCCAGCACCAAGGCGGCGTGCGGATAGGCCGCACGGACTTCGTTGATGAAACCGTCGTAGGCTTTGATGTACGTGGTTTCGTCCGGCAGGCCTTTGCCGAAGTCATTGGCGCCGAGGCAGACGACGATGGCGTCCGGCACGTAGGCGGCGTGATCCCAGCGCGGGGCCGGGTCGTCGGGCAGGGTGCGCTGGAAAAACTGCGGCGCGTTGGCGACGTTGGTGTTGCCCTGCCAGTCGCGCATGACCCCGCGGCCGCCGTAGCTGACGAGGTGGACCTGCGCCTGCAGCCAGCGCCCGAGCAGCATGCCATAAGACCGGGCCGCGTTGGCCGCCTGCGGGGTGGAAATATATTCCGGAGGGAACCGTTCGACGTATTCGCCGCCGGTGATGGAGTCGCCGATGACGAGCAGCCGGCGCTCCGGCCACGGCGGCGGCGCCAGCAATTCGCATCCGGGCGGCAGGAGCAAACCCTGGAAGGTCGCGATGCCCTGCCAGGCCTCGGTGCGGCGCACCAGTTCGATGAGCCAGCCCTGGGCGGGCGCCGTCCCCGTTGGCAGTGGAAGTTCATTATCGCCCGGGTTCAGGTGGATGACGACCGGCTCCCAGCTGTTGCACGCCAGGTTGAAGTAGCAGTTTACCGAGGAAGCGTGCAGGCGCAGCGTTGGCGCCGGGCCGCGGTAAACAAAACGGAGGGTGATGCCGGGAAAACCCATGGTCGCCTGGCCGTCGATCAGCGCCACGCGGCCCATGTAAGCAATGCGCGGATCACTGGCGGGAACGGCCGATGGAGTTTTCATATTCGGGTCAGGCTGGGTTGCGGCGGCGGCAAAGAGAAGGGAGATTG
>JBAZMN010000319.1:0-3471 GCA_041649735.1 Opitutaceae bacterium
GGTAGACCTGCATCTCAGTATTGCTCTCCACCCGGACGATGCGGTATCCAGGCAGCGTTAGGTTAATCATCATCGGGGACACGGTGGCTTATTGGCCCCGTGTCCCCAATCTTTGATGAAGAGCCGGAGTTCCTCCACTTCATGGCCAGCCCGGCTCCGCCTGAACGCATTGTCGGCGACAAGGCTGACGACGCGATGGGCATGATGCCGAACTGGCGGACCGTGGCGTGAGTGCCCCGCATCGGTCCAACCGGCCGGCATACAGGGCATCGCGCAAGACGGCCAAGCGTTGCGCCGTTTCAAGCGCCGCTGGCCGGCCGCATGCTCCATTGGCTGGCTGAAACTTCCGCCGACTACTCTTTGCAGACAGAGTGATGGGCGATAGTTTTACTAAAAACGCGCGCGCATGCTGCCCCCTGATCCGCCCGCAGGTTTTCCGGAGTGCCGTTTTAGCAGCAGGGCTTGAGGACGGATTTGCTCCGAGCCAGTCTGCGGGCAGAATGTGGGAACCTCGCTTTGTGCAGCTGCAAACCGATCCAACAGTTGACCGTAGGTGCGCGGATTAATTTTACCGCCGGTGTGCCCTCTCAAGAAAAACACCCGTCTGGCGGGTCAAAAGGAGATCGTAACGATGATCAAAGTGCATAGAGATGAGCCAACGCCCCACATATGAACCATGCCAGTAAATCTTGGGCGTCCATGCAGATTGAACATCCGGCGAATGTCATTCGGGGGTTATTGATCGGACTGATCAGCGCTGTGGCTGCGCATCTGTCGCTGGCAGCCGACGCTGCGTTCAAAGGCAAGATCGCTCCCAGCGTCACGGATTCCGTTCCCGATTGGCCCCAGCCGACAAAGGCCCCGGCGGGCGCCCCCAATATCGTACTCATTCTTTTGGATGATATCGGCTTCGCCGATACCAGCACTTTTGGCGGAGTGGCACAGACGCCCGAACTGGACAAGCTCGCCGCGCGGGGCCTGCGCTACAATAATTTCAACACGACCGCCATGTGTTCGCCGACCCGGGCCGCATTGTTGACCGGTCGCAATCATCACCGGGTCGGATTCGGCGTCGCGGAATCCAGTGGCGGATTCCCTGGCTACAATTTCGTATGGAAGCAAAGCACGGTTTCCATTGCGGAGGTGCTGCGCCGCAACGGCTACAGCACCGGCGCCTTCGGCAAGTGGCATAACACGCCGGTGTGGGAAATCAGCCCCATCGGTCCCTTTGATCACTGGCCGACCAGCCTGGGGTTTGAATGTTTTTATGGATTCATGGCCGGCATGGAGAACCAATGGGAACCCTCCAGGCTCTATCGCAACACGACGCCGGTTGAACCACCGGCAACGCCGCAGCAGGGCTATCATTTCACCACGGACATCACCAACGAGGCGATTCGTTGGGTGCAAACGCATGTGTCCCTTGCCCCCGGGAAACCCTATTTTCTCTATTTCGCCCCTGGCGCGGTGCACATGCCCCATCATGCCCCCAAGGAATGGATTGAAAGGTATCGCGGTCGATTCGATCAGGGTTGGGATAAACTGAGGGAGGAAATCTTCGCGCGGCAGAAGCAACTCGGTGTTATTCCCGCGAATGCCGAACCGACACCGCGGCCCGCGGAGATACCGGCCTGGGATTCGTTAGCAGCCGACCAGAAAAAGTTTTATGCGCGGCAAATGGAGGTGTATGCCGGATTTGTCGCCCACACCGACCACGAACTTGGACGGTTGCTCAGAGCCGTGCAACAGCTGCCCGGCGGAGACAATACCTTGATCCTGTATATCGTGGGCGACAATGGCAGTTGCGGTGAGTGCGGCCTGGATGGCATCACGGATGGCCGCCAGACCGCCATCGCAGATCAATTGCAGCACATCGACGAGCTGGGCGGCCCTCAGTTACCGTCGAATATTTATTCCGCCGGTTGGGCCTGGTTGGGAAGCACCCCCTTTCAATGGTGGAAGGAAATCGCCTCGCACTTTGGCGGTGTGCGCGATCCGTTGATCGTCTCTTGGCCCGCGCACATCAAGGATTGCGGGGGACTGCGCAGCCAGTTTACCCACGTCAACGACGTGGCGGCAACCTTGTACGAGGTGACGGGAATCCCCTTCCCGGCCGTGGTCGACGGCATCAAGCAGCAACCGCTCGACGGTGTGAGTTTCGTCCAGACGTTCGATCACCCCGAGGCGCCATCCCGCCACCGCATCCAGTATTTTGAAATGCTAGGCAATCGCGCGATTTACCAAGACGGTTGGGTCGCAGCGGCGCGGCATTGGATGCATTGGGACAATCGGCTTACTTCTGACTATACGCATGACCGTTGGGAACTCTACAACGTCGATGAAGATTTCAGCGAAGCCCACGATCGCGCGGTGCAATTTCCCGGGAAGGTGAAGGAGTTGCAGGAACTATTCGATGCCGAAGCGCGCCGGAACGATGTTTACCCCCTGGGCGGGGTTGCGCACATTCCAGATTTTGACAAGGGCAAGCCTTCCTTGACCGATCACAAAGGCAAATTCGTGTATTACCCTGGAATACAGCGGCTGCCGATGGAGGCGATACCGTCGCTATCCGGAAAATCTTACCGCATTACCGCAAGTGCGGTTATTCCCGACACGGGGGCGCAAGGCGTCATCGTGTCTTATGGCGGACGGGGCAGTGGTTTTGCGTTTTATCTCAAGGATGATCAGCTGTTTTATGAAAATAACCCCTTAAATGGCATGCATGAGGTGATCGCATCGAAGATCCGGGTCCCCCGGGGCAATGTCGTTTTAAGCTATGAATTTATTAAGGAAGGCGTGAAGGAAGGCAGCATCTGGGGAGAAATCTGCTCTGGCACCGGTCGTCTCTTGGTCAATGGGCAGGCAGTCGGAGAGGCCAAATTAAGCGGAGTGATCGGGTCCTACTTTGGATCATGGGGAATCGGTCAAGCATTTGGTTCACCGGTGAGTGATGCATTTCAGCCCCCGTTTAGATTTACTGGCACCTTGACCAAGGTGGAGATGGAAGTGCAATGAGGCTCCTGAATCGGGAAGCGGTCCTCCATGCCTTTGCATCATCGGGCGGCGCCGAAGACGAACGCGAGGCGCTGGTGGCTGTCACCCGCCCGCAGTTAGGTATCACCTTCCCATGATTGGCTGATCGGATGAGGAATTTGGAGCCGGAGGAGACCCATATGCAAAATAGCCTTAAGGATCGTCTACGCCGCAGATCTTTTTGGAAATCCGTCTTGGCACTGGCAGCACTGCTGGCGCCCACGGTGCAGGGGGCGGAAGATCCCAGCCACACGCTCTATCTTGTGCCCAACTTTCACGACGGGTGCATGGGCTGGCTCGAGCCCTATCCGGTGGAGCGCAATTACGGCCTCTACTCTTATCTGGATCACCAGGACCTGGTGGTGCGGGATCCGAATTACAATTTCGTTTTCTCCGAGATCCCCCACCTGATCACGATGATGGAAATGGAGCCCGCCA
>JBAZMN010000320.1:0-3468 GCA_041649735.1 Opitutaceae bacterium
GAAAAAGGTCGGTGCCGCGGTGCAGGATGGGTGAGATTTTGCCGTGCATCAGCCGGCCGGCCCGCACCACGTGGCCGCCAAAGTGATGGCCGATGGACTGGTGGCCCAGGCAGACGCCGAGGATGGGCTTCCGTCCGGCGAAGGCCTTGATGATGTCGAGCGTGGCCCCGGCTTCGCGGGGCGAGCAGGGCCCGGGGGAGAGCAGAATCCGGTCGGGGTTGAGGGCGAGGGCCTGCTCCGGGGTGATCTCGTTGTTGCGGAAGACACGCTGCTCCACGCCCAGTTGGCCGAAATACTGGACCAGATTGTACGTGAAGGAATCGAAGTTATCGATAACGAGCAGCACGAAGCAATCTAGCCCCAGACCGGGGGGTGGGTCAAGTGCCGGCCCGACAGCTTGCCTTTATCCGATTGTTCCGCCAAAGCCGCCGCTGGAATGCACGCAAGCCTCACTCACACCCGGGCTGCGACCGGGGCGGCCCGCTGGCTGGTCACACCTTCCCAATGGGGGGAATGGCGGGGTCGCTACGACCGTCTGCCCCTGATCGCCGCCTTTGAGGGGGAAGCCTTGCCTGAACAGTGGACCGCCTGCTGGCATCCCCGGACGGTCTCGGTGCTGCTCGAAACCGGCAAACAGGGCCGGTACACGATCCTGGGGAATGGCCTCCGCACCCGGTTGAGCGGGAATGCCGGCGGTGCGGTGGTCTGGCAACGGCAGGAAAACGGTGCCGGCGACCGGGCTGTGGAACGCCTCGCCGGGCCGCCGTTGCGCTTGCTGCCCGACTGGCTGGCCCGACGGCGGGCACCGCCGGTGGCGGATGCGCCGCCGTTTTATGGAGGGCTGGTCGGATACCTCGCTTATGATGCCGGGGAAACCCTGGAGGCGCTGCGATTGCCCGACCGACCGGCCCTGGCTTATCCGTGGTACGTCTGGGCGGAGGTGGAGGAAGGGTGGGTGTTTGACCACGAGGCGGACGTGCTGTTTTGCTTCAGCCTGTGCCCGGCGGACAACGTTGGGAGCGGCCGCGGCGCGCTGGAGACCGCCTTTGCCCGCGCGCAGGCCAAGATCCAAGGGCTGCATGACCAATGGCATCGCTGGCGAACCCAGCCGGTGCCGCCTCCGCCGCCGGAGCATCCGGGCGCTCTGCCACCGGATTATTTTACCGACCCCGCTATGCAGCTTTCGCAGTCGTCCGGGGATTTTATCGCGGCCGTGCGCGCGGCGCAGGAACGGATCGCCGCCGGTGAGACCTACCAGGTGAACCTCTCCATCCGGCAGAGCCGGCCGCTCCCCGCTCCGCCGGAGCGCATCTATGAGGCGCTGCGACGGCTCAATCCCTCGCCCTACATGGCGTTGTTGCGTTTCCCCGAGGTGACGGTCGTTTCGGGTTCGCCGGAGCTGTTGTTGAGCGTGGCGGAGGGCCGGCTGGAAGCGCATCCGATTGCGGCCACGCGGCCGCGCGGCCCCACGCCGGAAGCCGATGCCGCCCTGGCGGCGGAACTGGCCTCCAATGCCAAGGAGTGCGCCGAGCACCTCATGCTCGTCGATCTCCTCCGCAACGACATCGGCCGCGTGGCGGCATTCGGCACGGTCCGCGTCATGGACTTCATGGCCGTTGAACGCTATTCGCACGTGATGCACCTGGTGTCGCGGATTGAAGGCACCCTGGCCGCGGGGCGAACGGTCTGTGACGCGATTACGGCGCTGTTTCCCGGCGGCACCATCACCGGCGCACCCAAGGTGCGCACGATGGAGATCATCGGCGAACTGGAGCCGCTGCGGCGCGGGATCTACACCGGGGCCATCGGCTGGCTGGGCTACCACGGCAACGCCAAGCTGAACATCGCCATCCGCACGCTGGTGGCGGTGGACGGGGAAGCACAGGTGCAGTCCGGCGCCGGCATCGTGGCCGACTCCGAACCGGCGCACGAATTCGAGGAATCGCTCAACAAGGCCCGCGCGTTGTGGCTGGCGGCGGAGCGGGCGGCGGCGGAAGGAGGCGCGCGTGGCTGACGACGTTCTCTGGTTCAACGGAGCCTGCCGGCCGGCGGCTGAGGCGCGGATTTCCGTGTCCGACCACGCGGTGCAATATGGCGCCGGTCTTTTCGAGACCTTCCGCACCTGGGGCGCGCAGGCGCCGCTGCTGCCCCGCCACCTGGCCCGGTTGCGCGCCGGCTGCCGCCAGTATCGCATCGAGTTTCCCGCCGGCGCGCTGCTGCCGCGGGCGGAGACGGAACTGCCGCGCATCCTGCAGGAATTGCTCGCGCGCAACGGCCGCGAGGACGCGGTGTTCCGCTACACGGTGACGGCAGGCGAGGCGCCGCCCGGCCTGCCGTCCGGTCCCTACCGCCGGCCGTCGGAAATCGTGACGCTGCGGGCGCTGCCGGTCCCGCCTGTCGGCGGACGCAGTGGGCACGTGCTCGCGACCAGACGCCTGGCGCCGGAGTTCTCCCCCCGTCCCAAATCGCTGCAGTATGCCAACGCCCTCACGGCTCGCTGGGAGATGCTCGACCGCGGCCTGCCGCCCGGGGCCGAGGGTTTGATGCTCACGCAGGAGGGCTGGCTCGCCGAAGGTGTGACGACCAATTTATTTTTCGCCATCGGCGATCGGTTGTGCACGCCGGCTCTTGCCCTGGGGGTGCTACCCGGCGTGATGCGCGAAGTGGTATTGGAACTGGCGCAGAGGGAAGGCATGACCGTGTCTGAGGGAGCCTTTCCGCCGGCGGCGCTCGCGCAGGCGGGGATGGTCTTCTTGACGAGCGGTGCGCTTGGCCTGGCGCCGGTCGAGCGGATTTTCGATGAAGCGGATCACCTGCTGATGTCGCCTGCGACCACCGAGCACCCATGGTTCCGCCGCCTTGAGCAGAGGTTCCGGGATATCTGCATCGCGGCGACTCCACCGGGTCGCGCGTGAAGAGGGTTGCCTCGCTGTTCCGCCTCCACGTACTACAGAACCGATGCAGCCCACCGCCTGGCAAAGTCCGCATGGGCGTCCGCTGCCCGGGCCGGGCGGACGCACGCTCGTCATGGGCGTGCTGAACGTCACTCCTGATTCCTTTTCTGATGGGGGGCAGCTGCCCTCGGCGCAGGCGGCCGTGGACCGTGCCGGCGAAATGCTTGCCGCCGGCGCCGATGTGCTCGATGTGGGAGGAGAGTCCACCCGGCCGGGTGCGGCGCCGGTAAACGCGGCGGAGGAGTGCGACCGGATCCTGCCGGCGCTGACGGCGTTGCGGCAGGCGTTTCCGGCCGCAGCCATTTCCGTCGATACCTACAAACCAGCAGTGGCCCGGGCGGGAGTGCGGGCGGGGGCGGACATCGTCAATGACATCTGGGGCGGTCTGCACGGATTAACGTCCGACGAGCGGCGGCGCGGGATCGAGGCGCTGGAGCGCGGCGAAACTTCCTCGCTGCCGCGTTCGCCCATGGCCGCGGCCGTGGCGGCGCTCGGTTGTCCGCTCATTCTCATG
>JBAZMN010000321.1:0-3468 GCA_041649735.1 Opitutaceae bacterium
AGGGATAACTTCGCCCAAAGCGCGCCAAAGGCAAAGCGGGAATTGCGGGACCGGCGGCGCAATTTCCGGGCGGCGCGATGGGCGGACTTTACCTTGAGGCGTTCACCAAAATCCTCCTCCACGAAGGAGAATCCCGATCCCGCCTGGTCGTTTCTCACCAACGACATGTCAACTATTAGGTGACATGTCGTTGGAGGCACGCATGGAAGCAACCGGGATCGTTCAACCGGCCGGCAAAAACGTGCTCAGCTCTGGACCTGCAGCTTCGCCAGCAGCTTCTGGAATCGCGGATGGTCCCGCAGGCCTTCAAGGTCGGGATCCTGCTGCATCCACTCGGGATCATCGTAGCCCAGTCCGATGGCATGTTCCAGCGAGCGCAGGGCGTCGGCCGGGCGCCGGCAGAGGGCCAGGCTGCAGGCCAGGTTGTAGTGGGCCGTGGCGTTGTCGGGCTGCAGCCGGACGAGTTTGCGGTCCATCTTGAGCCCTTCGGCGATGCGGCCCTGTTTGGTGTACAGTCCGCCGAGGATCTCGACCACGTCGGAAAAGCGCGGGCTGCGCCGGTGGACGGCTTCAAAAAAACGGGTTTCGAATTCGAGGTCGGGAGGGGGTGACTTCGCCATGAGGTCAGTTCAATTGTTGCGATGGGGGCAGCGGCCGGTCGTCTGAAAGGCGTTGCAGTGCGCGCTGACCTGGAGGCGCTGCGACACCGGCGTGAGCCCGAGCTTCGACGAGACCGTGCTGCCATACCATTCCATGAACGGGGCGTTGATTTCGAAGATCTTGTCGCAGTCGAGGCAGATGACCTGCGCCTGCTGGGTGGTGTTGCCGCGGCCCGGCGCGTAGAACTTGATGTTCTTGCCGATGTCGATTTCCCGCAGCAGGGCGCTCTCGGTCATGATCGGCAGCGTGCGGTAGACGGTGGCACGCGACACCGATTCGTCGAGGGCGCGGGCGTGCACCAGCAGCTCCTCGGCGGTGAAGTGCTCCGTTTGCGCAAAGGCCGCGTCAAAAATGGCCAGGCGCTGGTTGGTGACCCGCAGGCCCTTGTCGGCAAGATAGGCCTTGAACTTTTCGCGGGACGCATCGGTGCTCACGGTGGAAATTTCCCGGCGGGGCGGGGGGGTGTCAACTTAAAGAAGGCAGCGCGGGGCATCCGGAACGCGCCGGCCGTGCAACTCCCGCATTGCCAGCCGCGCGGTGGCTCGGTCACAACCAAGCGATGATCGTCGGGGTGCATCCGCTCGCGGGGTTCGACAAGCTGCTGCATTACCGCGTGCCCGGGCCGCTGCAGGCCGCGGTGGCCGTCGGCTCGCTCGTGCGGGTGCCGATCCTCAACCGCCACCGCCTGGGCATCGTCGGCGAGATCGGCGCGCCCCGTGATTTCCCGATCGAGAAACTCAAGGCGGTGACGCAGGTGGTGCACCCGTTTCCCGCGTTGCCGCCCGACCTGTTGCAACTGGCGCGGTGGATGAGCGCCTACTATGCGGCGGGGCTCGACACCGTGATTGAAGCCATGCTGCCGGCGGCGGTGCGCGGCGGCACGGCACCCCGGCAGGAGAAGCTGCTGGCGGCGGCGCGGGTGCTCCCGCCCGACGAGCAGGCGGCGCTGGAACGGCGCGCCCCCCAGCAGGCGCGGCTCCATGCCTTCCTGCGGCAGCAGTTCAAGCCGCAGCCAAAATCGCTGGTGCTCGCCCGCCTTGGGCTCACCGCGGCCGTGGCCGCCGCGCTGGTGAAACGCGGGCTGGCGCGCGAGGAGACGCGCCGGGTGGCGCGTGAAGGCTATGCCGACGACTGGTCCCACGGCGAGGTGGTGGCCGCCCTGCCGCCCACGCTCAACGAGGAGCAGGCCGCCGTCGTGACCGCGGTGCGGGCCAGCCTCGACCGCGGCGCCTTCGCCACGCATCTCCTGCACGGCGTCACCGGCTCGGGCAAGACCGAGGTCTATCTGCATGCGGTCGCGGCCGTGCTCGCCGCCGGCGGCGGCGCGATCTACCTCGTGCCCGAGGTGGCGCTCACGCCGCAGACCGTGGCGCGGCTGCACGGCCGGCTGCAGGCCATCGCGCCCAACCACCGGGTCGTCGTCTGGCACAGCCATCTGGGCGAGGGCGAGCGGTTCGACGGCTGGCTGGCGCTCGCGACCGGCGAGGCGCGGGTGGTCGTCGGCGCGCGCTCCGCGGTGTTTGCGCCGGTGCGCGACCTGCGCCTCATCGTGGTCGACGAGGAACATGAGCCCGCCTACAAGCAGGACGAGACGCCCCGCTACCACGGGCGCGACGTGGCGGTCTACCGCGCCAAGCTCGCCCGCGCCGTCTGCCTGCTGGGTTCGGCCACGCCTTCCCTCGAGTCGGTCGCCAATGTCCGGGCCGGCAAATACCGCCTGCAGACGCTCACCCGGCGGGTCGACAACCGGCAGCTGCCGGCCATCGACGTCGTCGACATGCGCGTGGAAGTGATGCGTTCGCGCGGCCCGACGGCGCTCTCCCGGGTGCTGGTCGACAAGATGCACGACCGCCTTGACCGGCGCGAGCAGGTGATCCTGTTCATCAACCGCCGCGGCTACTCGTCGAGCATGCTCTGCACCGAGTGCGGCCACGTGGAGACGTGCCCCCATTGCAGCATCGCCATGACCTACCACCGGACCGACGAGACGCTGCGCTGCCATCTCTGCGGCCACCAGCGGTCCGCGCCCTACGCCTGCCCGAAATGCCGGTCGCCCAAAATCCGCTGGCGCGGCCTCGGCACCCAGAAGGTCGAGGAGGTCGTCCGCCGTGTCCTGCCCCGCGCCCGGGTTGAGCGCATGGACAGCGACACGATGGCGAAGAAGAACCGGTTCCGGCAGGTGCTGACGGATTTCCGCCTCGGACGGATCGACGTGCTGGTGGGCACGCAGATGATCGGCAAGGGGCTCGACTTTCCCAACGTGACCCTCGTGGGGCTGGTCGACGCCGATTTGTCGATGCATGTACCCGACTTCCGGGCCAATGAGCGGACCTTCCAGCTCCTGCTGCAGGTGGCCGGCCGGTCGGGCCGCGGGGAACGCGCGGGGGAGGTCGTGGTGCAGACGTTTACCCCGCAGGCCGACACGATCCAATTTGCCCGGCGCGCGGATTTCAACGGCTTTGCCGAGGCCGAGCTAAAGATGCGCGAACGGTACCGGTATCCGCCCTGCCGGCATCTGATCCACCATCTCTTCCGCGGGCCGAATCCCGAAAAGTTGCGGTTTGTCGCAGAGCACTGGGCCCGGCAGGTCGAGGCGCGGTTGGGCGGAGCGGTCGAGGTGCGCGGCCCGTCGCCGTCGCCGATCGAAAAGATCAAGGACGAGTACCGCTACCAGCTGTGGTATTTCACGACGAACGTGACCCGGGTCGTGCCCGTGCTGGTGCAGTTGCGCGACGACTTTACCTGGCCGGACGGCGTGACCCAGACCCTCGACGTCGACCCCATGAGTCTGACGTGAACAATGCGGTT
>JBAZMN010000322.1:0-3454 GCA_041649735.1 Opitutaceae bacterium
CACCGCCCGGAGCATCTGCCGCGCGAGATGAGCGACCCGGTCGGCGGTTGCACCCGCATCCGCAAGCAGCAATGCCAGTTCGGCTGGGACTGGGGTCCGCGCCTCGTCACCGCCGGGATCTGGCGCGACCTCCGCCTGGAGGGGTGGTCGGGCAACCGGCTGGAGAGCGTGCGGGTGACGCAGGATCACCGGGCCGACGGGAGCGTGGTGCTGCGGCTGGCGCCCGAGCTTGCGCGGCCCGACCCGGCCGCGGTCTGCTCGTGGCGGCTCAGCCTGGACGACAGCCTGGTGACCGAGGGCCGCGGTCCGGAGCTCACGGTCGCGCAACCGCAGCGGTGGTGGCCCAACGGCCAGGGCGCCCAGCCGCTCTACCGGCTCGAGGTCGCGGTGGCCGGCGCCGATGGCGCCGTCATCGGCCAGTGGGTGCGCCGGCTCGGGCTGCGGACCATCGTGCTCGACCGCCACCCCGACGCCTGGGGCGAGTCGTTCCAGTTTGTCGTCAATGGCCGGCCGGTGTTTGCCAAGGGGGCCAACTGGATTCCCGCCCACAGTTTTGTCGCCGGCCTGACCCGGGCCGACTACGCCCGCGACCTGCGCAGCGCGGCCGACGTCCACATGAACATGATCCGGGTGTGGGGCGGCGGCATCTACGAGAGCGAGGACTTCTACGACCTGTGCGACGAGCTCGGTCTGCTCGTGTGGCACGATTTCATGTTCGCGTGCATGCGTTACCCGTCCGATCCCGCCTTTCTGGCCAGCGCCCGGGCCGAGGCGGAGTTCCAGGTCCGCCGGCTGCGCCACCGGGCCTGCCTGGCCCTCTGGTGCGGCAACAACGAGATTGCCGCCTGCAATGTGCAGGAACTGACCGCCGATCCGAAGCTCCTGGCCGGCTATGAGGTGCTCTTTCACCGGGCTCTCCCCGAGGTGCTGGCGGCCGCTGATCCGGTCACGTCCTACTGGCCGTCCTCGCCCTGGCGGGGGGATCTCGAGGTCAGCAACGCGGCGGGCGAGCAGCGGGGCGACACGCATTTCTGGGAGGTTTGGCACGCCCGCAAGCCGGTCAAGGATTACGAGAAGTACGCCTTCCGGTTCACCTCCGAATTCGGGATGCAGAGCTTTGTCTCGGCGGAGACCCAGGCCACGTTCTGCCCGCCGGCCGACGGCAACGTCTTCGGTCCGACGATGACGAACCACCAGAAGAACCGGCTCGGCAACCAGATCATCCTCGACTACGTGTCGCGGCAGTACCGGTTCCCCAAGGACCAGGACGCCCTCCTGTTCCTCTCGCAGCTCAACCAGGCCGACTGCATGCAGGTGGCGGTCGAGCACTACCGGCGGAACATGCCGCGCTGCATGGGGGCGCTCTACTGGCAGATCAACGACTGCTGGCCGGTCGCCTCGTGGAGCTCGATCGACTTTACCGGCCGCTGGAAGGCGCTCCACCACGTCGCCCGGCGGTTTTTTGCGCCCGCCCTTGTCAGCGCCCACGTGCCGGGCGAGGAGGAGACGATCATCGGCAACTACCGGCGGACGACCGTGCGGGAGGTGCATCTCTACACCGCTTACGACGCGCCGGAACCCGCGGCCGGCATGCTGCGGTGGGATCTTTTCCATCTCGACGGCCGGGTGGTGCGCCGCGGGCGCAAGCGGGTCGCGCTCCGCTACGGCGAGAGCGTGAAGCAGGAAACCCTCGATATGGCCAAGCCGATGGAGGAGCACGGCCGCGACCACCTCTACCTCCGCCTGGCCCTCGAGATCGGCGGCGTCCGGGTGAGCGAGGAGACGGTGTTCCTCACGCCCCCCCGGTTCCTGGCGCTGCCGAAGGCGCGCACCACGGTCGGCATCCGGATGACCATGCCCACCCGGGCGGTCCTGACGTTCGCCTCGCCGGTGTTCCAGCACCGCTTTGCCTTCGACCTGCCCGGCCTCGCCCACCGCAGCAGCGACAACTACTTCGAGCTTTATCCCCGCGAGAAGAAGACCGTGACGGTGGAGTTCACGCGGCCGCAGACGCCGGCCCGCCTGCGGCGGGTGCTGACCTACCGTTCGCTCGTCGACACGTACTGATTAATCGCTCCGCTCGTCTTCCCGACCATCTCCCGTCTGCGCCCGCTTCATCGGCGGGCCAACGGGTCCGGCGCACCTTCGGTTTGGAGGTAGGCCTCCGTCACCGGCAAATCGGCGGCGGCCAGATCAAAGCCCGACAGTTCCCGCGGCGGCACCCAGGCCAAGGCGCTGTGCTCGAGCGGGTGCGGCTCGGGCGAGCCGGGAGACAGGCGGCAGACGAAAGGAATCATTTCGATGGTCGTGCGGTCGTAGGTGTGCAAGAAGCGGGGCAGGGGCCGCTGGATCGTGACGTTGCATCCGAGTTCCTCCCTGAGCTCGCGGACCAGCGCGGCCTCAGGCGTCTCACCGCAGTCGACCTTGCCGCCGGGAAACTCCCATTTGAGGGCAAGATGCTTGTGCGGCGGGCGGCGGGCCAGCAGGACGCGGCCTTCGCGCTCGATCAGCGCACAAACGACAAGAAGCGGAGTGCCGGCAGCCATCCCGCCACAAGAGCACGAAGCGGGGTGGACTCAAAGTTCTTCTTTGCGACCGCCCTGGTCCGCCTGCCCGGCGGCCTGCAACTTTCAGCCGGCCGGGGTGTTTTAGGGAACATGAAGGCCTTGCTGGCGACCTGTCTGAAAGTACTGCTCGTGGTGGCGCTGGGGCTCGTGCTCATCCACCTGTGGCCGGTGGCGTTGGTGCCGCTGGCCATCGGCCTGTTGCTGGTGCTCGGGCTGGGCCTGCTGCTTCTGCTCGGCCTGATCGCAGCGGGGGCCGTCGGCGTGGGGGTCATGGCCGGCTTGCTGGCGGCGGCGGTGCTTCTGCTGGCAGTGCTCGCGCCGGTGTGGATTCCCGTGGCGTTGATCCTGGGGATCCTCTGGCTGGTGAAGAAGTTGTGCCGTGCGAGACCCCGGTCCCCGGCGGCCGTCTGAACGGTTTTTGCAGCCGGCCTAACAGTCTCGAAAACCCCGGCTTGTAACCGCCGGCGGGGAGGATGCGGACGCAGGGTTGAAGTTGAGAATCTGCCCCCGGGCGCGCATGGTAACCAACTCGATTCACCCATGAGCACTGTTCCGGTAGTCTTCAACAACACCGTCCTGCGCGACGGGCATCAATCGCTGGCGGCCACCCGCATGTCGACCCGGCAGATGGAGACGGTGGCACCCCTGCTGGATACGGTGGGCTTCGGCGCCCTGGAAACCTGGGGCGGCGCGACGATCGACAGCGGCGTGCGCTTTCTCTCCGAGTTTCCCTTTGCCCGGCTGGATGCCCTCAAGCGCCTCGCGCCGAAAACTCCGCACATGATGCTGCTGCGCGGGCAGAATATCGTCCAGTACACCAATTTTCCTGACGACGTGGTCGAGGCATTTGTCGCGGCCGCCGCCCGGCACGGCATGGACATCTTCCG
>JBAZMN010000323.1:0-3451 GCA_041649735.1 Opitutaceae bacterium
GGCCAGCTGGTTGCACTCGTCGCGCGGGCGTTTGGCGCCACCCAGATCACCCTCGGCGACCCCGTCGCGTTCCCGCGGCGTTTTGCGGTCGAGATGGGCGCCGACGCCGCGATCGACCCGGCGGATCCCGCCTCCGGACCGCAGGCCCTTGATCTCGCAGGCGGCGGATTCGACTGTGTCTTCGAGGCGGCCGGTTCGACCAAGGCGCTCATCCTGGCCCTCAACGTCGTGCGCCGCGGCGGCACCATCGTCCAGGTCGGCACGCTCCCGGCCGAGGTGCCGCTCCCGGCCAATCTGATCATGGCCAAGGAGCTCATCCTCGCCGGCTCCTTCCGCTTCGCCCACGTGTTCCCGATGGCCCTGCAGTTCGTGGCCAGCCGGCGCATCAACGTCGCGCCGCTCATTTCGCAGACCTTCCCGTTCGACGAAACCCTGCAGGCCATGGCCCGGGCCGTGCGCAAGGACAACGTCATCAAGATCCAGATCGAATCATGAACTACCGTCCCCTCGGCCAGACCGGCCTGAAGGTCTCGGGCCTCAGCTTCGGCGCCTCCTCGTTGGGCGGGGTGTTTCACGCCGTGGACGAGGCCGAGGCGATCCGCGCCGTGCACACCGCGCTCGACCTCGGCATCAACTACTTCGATGTTGCGCCCGCCTACGGCGGCACGCGCTCCGAGACGGTGCTGGGCAAGGCGCTGCGGGGCATCCCGCGCGATCGTTATTACCTGTCCACCAAGGTCGGCAAATATACGAATCCGGAGAAGTACGGTGACGACACGCTTGATTACTCCCGCGCCCGCATCCGCCGGTCGATCGAGGAGAGCGCCGGCCGGCTCGGCACCGATTACTTCGACATCATCCATATCCACGACATTGAGTATCAGGGCCGCCAGCACACCGAATGGGCGCTCACCGAGGGCTTTGCGGCTGTCTCCGAGCTGAAGCGCGAGGGCCGCATCGGCGCCGTGAGCTTCGGCATCTACCCGATGGACCTCTGGCACCGCATCTTCCAGACCCTGCCCATCGATGCCGCGCTGATCCACAATCACTACTGCCTCCACGACACGCGCCTGCTGGAGTTGCTGCCCATGGCGCGCGCGAAGGGCATCGGCCTGATCAACGCCTCGCCGTTCGGCAGCGGCCTGCTCACCGATCGCGGCCCGGCCGGCTGGCATCCCGCCACGCCCGCACAGCGCGCCGTGTTCAAACAGGCCGCCGAGTATTGCGCGCGTCAGGGCACCAACATCAGCCAGCTGGCGCTGCAGTTCTCCAGCCAGAACCCGGAGATCCCCACGACACTGTTCAGCAGCGCGAATCCCGCCTCGGTCCGCCGCAACGTCGCCTGGGCCGCCGGGCCCTGCGATCCGGCCCTCGCCCAGGCCGTGCAGGCGCTGCTCGCCCCGGTCGCCAACCAGGATTGGTCCTGATGCGCCTCGACGCCCACCAGCACTTCTGGAATTACACGGCCCACGCGGCCGACTACGTGTGGATGACGGGCAAATACGGCGTCCTCCGCCGCGATTTCGCCCCGCCGGATCTCGCGCCCCTGCTGCAACAGAGCGGCTTTGACGGCACGATCGCCGTGCAGGCACGCGAGCTGCCGCAGGAGACCGACTACCTGCTCGGCCTCGCCGCCCGGCATCCGTTCATCAAGGGCGTCGTCGGCTGGCTCGACCTCACCCGGCCGGACATCGAGCGCGACCTCGCCCGCTACAGCGCCAACCCGCGGCTCCGCGGTCTGCGCCTCCTCATCCACGACCAGCCCGACGTCGATTTCGCCAATTCGCCGGCGCACCGCCGCGGCGTGGGCCGGCTGCGGCAATACAGCCTGACCTACGACCTGCTGGTGCGGCCGCCGCATCTGCGGGCGTCGACCGCGCTGGTGGACGCGTTGCCCGACCAGCCGTTCGTGGTCGATCACATCGCCAAGCCGCTCATCGCGCAGCGCATCTTCTCCCCCTGGCGCGAGGATCTCGCCGAGCTCGCCCGCCGGCCCAATGTCACCTGCAAGCTTTCCGGCCTCGTCACGGAGGCCGACTGGACCGCCTGGAAGCCCGCCGACCTTGTGCCCTATCTGGACATCGTGCTCGAACTCTTCGGACCGCACCGCCTCATGATCGGCTCCGACTGGCCGGTGTGCACCTGCGCCGCGGATTACGAGCGGACGATGCGGGTCGTGATCGACTGGGCCGCCCGGCTCAGCCCCGTTGAGCGTGACGCCGTGCTCGGCGGCACCTGCGCAAGGTTTTATGGCATCCACTCCTAAGACTCCTGCCGCTGTTCCGGCGGTCCGCCGGTTCGGCATGGTCATCGGCCTCAAGGCCGATCGCGTTGAGGACTACAAACGCGTGCATGCCGGCCCCGGCGTGCGCGATCTGCTCGGCATCGCGAACATCCGCAACTTCAACATCTTCCTGCACCGGCTGCCCGACGGGAAGTTCTACGAGTTCGCCTACTACGAATACGTGGGCACCGACTACGCCGGCGACATGGCGAAGCTCGCCGCGCACCCGCGCAACATCGAGTGGCTGAAACTCTGCGACCCCATGCAACTCCCGCTCCCGGGTGAAAAATCCTGGGTGTTCATGGAGCAGATCTATTTCAATCCGTAAGCAGGACGCCGGACGGGGCCCTCTTGAGCGGAATGGGTCGCCCGGCCGGAATCGGGCCGCCGCCAATACCTGGCGAAGAGAAGGAGCTGCAAATCGTGGCATTGGGGAGCAGCCGGTGGCATTCGGTCGCAGGGCGTGCTATATTGTTGAGAGAAGAAGTTTCACGCATAACCCCGAGCAAAATATGCCAAAATACGTCATTGAACGCGAGATTCCCGGAGCCGGAAAACTTACCGCCGGGGAGCTACAGAGCATCTCGCAGAAGTCATGTGGAGTATTGCAGAAGCTCGGCCCGCAAATCCAGTGGGTCGAGAGTTACGTGACGGATAACAAGATTTACTGCGTATACATCGCACCTGATGAAAAGTTGGTGCGAGAGCACGCGAAGCAAGGCGGGTTTCCCGCCAATCGCGTTTCAGAGGTAAGACGAATCATCGATCCGACCACGGCGGAGGCTTAATCAGCTGTTGGAACCACCGTGCCGGGGATATGCTGCCTCCTCCTGGCGCGGGGAGGAGCGCCACGCGCGGCGGTGACTCATCGTCAACATCCAGGCTGTCACGAACAGCATTACGTCACCCTTACGCCCGGGAAGCCATGGGTGGTGAAACAAAGCCCAACATGGCAGATGGTGGCTGATCCCGGCGGTCCAAACCCGGAACAGCCGCGCTCGCCGCCGGGAAAAACCGCCCTCTGATGCAACGACCTCCACACGGCGTTTGAAATCGGATCCGATTTTTTTGCCCGCACGGCCTTGGATTGATCGTCCCATTTTGGCCGGAACTTCGTAGAGAACTGCGTGCAGCGTTTCGATTCCCTCTGCCTATGGCCGCTTGTAT
>JBAZMN010000324.1:0-3438 GCA_041649735.1 Opitutaceae bacterium
GACGGGGCACGCTATTCGAATGGGGTCTACACCAAAGATTGGGGAGGGGGCGGTTTGGAGGTTGCGGTTCAAGGTGAAGGGAGAGTCAGCCGCACTGGGCGATGACGCGCAGGCGATAATTGGCGAAGGAACGGAAGCCGTAGGCTCGGCGCTGGATGAGTTTCATTTTGCGATGGAAGCCCTCGGTGATGCCGTTGGTGCGGGAGAAGCGCCACATGCGGACGATCTCTTCGGTCCATTCGGAAAGGGACTTGGCCAGGGTCAGGGCGGCCTCGAAGCCGCTGTGACGCAGGGTCTCGATCAGGCCGAGCAGCTGGTGGATATGGCCGCGGCAGGCGCGCTTGGACTGGTGCTTGAAGCGCAGCAGCGCACCGAGACGCTCCTTGAGCTCGTAGATACCCTGCAGCAGCGGATACTGAGCAAAGAGCTGGAGCAGGCGCCGGCGCTGCTCCGGATCGAGATGATCGGCGCGGGTGCGCAGCAGCACCAGCCAGCCGCGGTTCCAGCCGAGTTGGGGGCAGAGCTGGCGGGCCAGGCGCAGCAAGTGCACTCCGACCAGCCGGATCGTGTGGAAGCGGTCAGCGACGATCACGGCCCGGGGAAACCAGCGGCGGATCATGGCCCGGTAGCTGTTGGACAGGTCGATGCACACCACGCGCACCCGTTCCCGGCCGCGCAGGGTGCGCAGGTAGCCCGCCAACTCGCCCTCGCTGCGCCCGGGGCTCAGGTCGAAGACCCGGTGGTTCTTCAGGTCGCAGAAGGTCGTCGCGAAGCGCTGGCCGCGGTGCAGCGTGTGCTCGTCGATGCCGAGCACCCGTGGACACTCCAGGCTCAGGCGCTCCTTGGCCTTGCGCGCCGTGAACTCGGCATAGATCCGACCCACCGTCGCCGGGCCCAGGCCCTCGCGCCGGGCCAGCGTGGCCGCGCAGATGCCGTCGTCGTGGCGCTCGAACATCGCCCGGCGCCACGGCTCCGAACTGCGCCGACCCGGACGAATCCCCGGCAGGGGCTGCACGAAGCTGCGGGCGCACGCTACACAGCGATAGCGCCGGCACCCGATCCGCAAGCGGCTCGGGCGCCCAAAACAGTCCAAGTGGCGCACCCGCCGTTCATATCTGCCCTTGCTGCGGAGCCTGCTGGCTCCGCAGCAAGGGCAGGCCTCGGGTGCCCGCAGCACCTCGAGGTAGACCTGCATCTCAGTATTGCTCTCCACCCGGACGATGCGGTATCCAGGCAGCGTTAGGTTAATCATCATCGGGGACACGGTGGCTTATTGGCCCCGTGTCCCCAATCTTTGATGAAGAGCCCAACATTCGCGCCATGGTCAAAATCACGGGCGAGTATCATGGCGAATTACATTGTACGGCCAAGCACGGTCCGTCGGGGCGCACGCTGGAAACGGACGCGCCGGTCGACAACCAGGGTCGCGGCGAAACATTTTCCCCGACCGATCTGGTGGCCACCGCCCTCGGCACCTGCATCCTCACCACCCTGGGGATCGCCGCCCGGCGTCTCGGCCTCGACCTCAAAGGTGCGCGCTTCGAGGTGACCAAGGAGATGTCCGCCGATACACCCCGGCGCATCCTGCGTCTGGCGACGCATGTCTGGCTGCCCATGCCGCGCAGCGCCGACCGGGATGCTGTCTTGGAGCGTACCGCGCACGCCTGCCCGGTGCACAAAAGCCTGTCGCCGGCGGTCGACGTGCCGGTGGTGATTCACTGGTTGGAGTGACGGCCCGGGGGTGAGACGAGGTCGGCGCGATGATCCACCGCGTTCCGGCTCAGCTGCTGCCGGCTTGCCGCAAACCGGCGCGAGTTCTGGCGCGCGAAATGCGAGCGCGCTTTGACAAATTCACCGCCTGCATTTCGTTGCCGGAGCTTTCGGCTATTCAGTATGGCCGAACGCGCTGGTCCAACCCCGAATCGAAGTTTTGAGGGCAACCCGCCCTCCACCCCAATGAATCCTGCCAAAACTGCATCCTTTGGTGAAGCTCTGACGAAAACCCCGGCAAAATCTAATCCCACGCGGCTTCTTTACGCTGTGTTCGCGTTGCTGCTATTGGGGGCCACGCTCGCAGGTTTTCAGCAATTCTACCTCCATGGGAGGGCTTATCCCGGTCGTGAGATCCTCCCGCACGCGCAGCTGCTGATCGTGGCGCATGGCGTGGCCATGTCTGGCTGGATCGTGCTCTTCCTGGTGCAACCAATGTTGATCATTAGCGCCAACCGGCGTCTGCATATGACACTCGGAAAGATCGGCGCGGTGCTGGCGGCCGCCATCGTCGTGCTGGGCCTGCAGGTGCCGATCGCGGTGACGCGCTTCGGACCCGAATTTCCGCTGTGGGGTCTGACGCGCCGGCAGTTCATGGCGATCCCGATCATCAGTATTCTGATTTTTGGCGTGTTCGTCGCGATCGGCGTCTGGTATCGCCGGCGGCCGGAGATCCATCGACCGATGATGCTGCTGGCCACGTTGAGCATCATGGCCGCAGCCACTGACCGGATCACCGGGCTTCCCGCCCTCTATGCCGCGAGCTTCTGGGGCCGGGTATTCGGTCCGTTCTTTCCCGCATTGCTCATCGGCGCGTTGTTTCCCGTGGTCCACTGGCTGCTGACCCGGGCGTTTGACCGGTGGTACGCGGCCGGCTACGCCGCGCTGGTCGTCGCGAATGCGATGATCATGGCATTGGCGCCATCCGAGGCTTGGGGCCGATTCGCCGCCTTCCTGGTTGGCTGATGTCTCCTCCTTCGGCCTGGGGCCGTGGCGGCGGGAGAATATGCCGGCGCGGACTCGATTATTGGCGCGGAGGTCTCGCGGGCGGTCGCATGGAGACCGCACCCGGCACCGGCCGCCGCCCGCTCCTGGCGGCGTTCGCGCGGCTCAGTCCTGGCCGCTGAACCGGTAGACGGTATTGAAGATCAGTTCGATCCGGCCGATCCACACCCGGACCTTGATCTTGCCGTGAGCGGCGTCTGCAGGAATGGCCCGGCCTTCGATGCGGCGCTCGTCTCCATCGCTGCTGTGTGCCCGTCCCTTGAAATAGGCCGTCTCGCCGCGGCGGAGCTGCCGCAGGTTTTCATCGGAGAACTCGATCGAGATCCGGCCGTGCTCATTGTAGAAGAAGAAGGGAAACACCTTGGCTGTGTAGTCGGTCTGGTAGCCGCCGCTGCACCGTACGAAAGGCGACATCGTGAGGCTGACGCTGCCGATATAAATCGAGGTTTTTGCCGGGTCGACCGTCACCTGGGCATAACGTCCCTCCAGCGGGACATCGCCCGGCGACGGGGGAACGGGCGCCTGGGTCTCGCCTGCGGCCAGGCTGCCGGCGAGCGCAAACATGAAGCCAAGTGCATGGATGGCACGGCGTAGCACGCGTCCACTGTGGGAGACTCTTTCAGCCGGGTAAACCATCTTTCTAATTGCCCCCTGTCGTGGTCG
>JBAZMN010000325.1:0-3438 GCA_041649735.1 Opitutaceae bacterium
CCTGGTCATTTTCGGCGCCGCGTTGGTGACTCCGTGGAGGCTGCCGCGCCCCAAGCTCGTCCGCATCGGGACGATTTCTCTCGTCGCGCTCGGTGGTGTCGCGCTGCTCTGGCAGGCCCGGCCGTTCATCACCCGGGGATTTGCCATCCGCTGGACCAAAGACGCCACGGCACGCAGCCATCTGGCTTCCAACCTCGACCTGACCATCGCCTCCTATGCGTTTCTCGGCGTGCCTCCTTCGTATCGACCCGGCGTTGCCGATCCGCGGTTTGAATGCAGCCTGCGGAGGCATGGCCGGGAAGTCATCGCCTCACCGCTGCAGAGCGCCCTCCGGGAGTCGCCGATCGTCGTGCAGGGAGAACTACCGGCTTCTCCGACGAGTGTGACGACCGCCCAATTTACGCTTGAGCCGGGTCGGCAGTATTTGCTCTCGCTTGGGTTTCGCAGTCCGCCCCGTCAAGCCCTGCTCGTCCTCATTGGTTCCGTCTTGGTGAGGTCATACAATCTGCCGGAGACAGAGATTCCTTCGGGCAACGGTGGAGCCTTTTCTCTTCGAGACACGTTTCCACTGCGAACCGTGTTGGACCAGCCGGAAAAGGTGATGCTCGAGCTTCATGTTCCTGACTGGAGCCTGCCTGCCAACGCCTCGGTCGAACCCGCCGCCTTTACCCTGCAGGCGGTCGATACCGCCCGTCTGCCGGTCCGGTTGGAGTCGCTGCTGCCGCTGCGCTGCACCGTCGAAGCCGGCGAGGACGGCTGCTATCTTGAGACCTGCCGACGTTACCTTCCGGGCTATCAGGCGACCGTCAACGGACGGCCGGTTCGAACGGTCCGGTCGCCCGGCGGACAGGTGATGTTGCTCGTGCCCCGGGGGCACAGTGAAGTCGAACTGCGCTACACGGGCGCGCCGGTGGTCAGAATCACATTCTGGGTCAGCGTTATTGCTTGGCTGGGGTTTTTCACTTGGGCGGCAGGTCGCAGCGTTGGATTTGCCTGGGCACTAAAATTGCAGGCGGTTTTTCGCCTATACCTCCCGTTCTTGGCCTGGTGCAAGCAGCGCCGATGGCAGCTGCTCGGTGCAGCCACGGCCGTCATCATCGGGGCTTCCGCCTGGCATCTCCGCTCGGCGTATCTTCGCGCCGTCGGCCCCATCCGCATCACGCTCCTGCTCCCCAGCGACCAGCCCGGTCGGCGGCAGCCCGTGCTCACCACCGGCCGGGCCGGGGCGGGCACGATCGTTTTCCTTGAATACTACGATGAAGACCATGTGCGGGTGGGCGCCGAGATCTGGGGGAAACTCTATGAATCGGACCCCCTGCCGGTAGATTACTGGCAGGAGCAGGAGATCGTCGTCAGTTCGTCGGCGCATTATCCGCTCGATCATCCCCGGGTGCGCGCCCTCAATCCACTGACCCTGGCCCGGCGGCGCGGAGAACTGCGCGTCGAACTCAACGGCCGGACGGCGCTCCTGGTGCCGCGCCCGGCCTTCGAATCCACCCTCTCCGAGGTGACGGTGGGCGAAACGCGCATCGGCGGCTCCAACACCGACGCACGGTTCACCGGCACAATCTTGAAAATCGAGCGCCTGCCGCTGGCCCCGGCGCTGGTTCTTTCCCCGCCGCAATCCGTGAGCCTGAAGGTTCGATTCCCGGCCGACCGGGAGGGATCAAGCGAACCGCTGCTGGCCGTGGGACCGGCCGGACGGGAAGGCTTGTGCTACGTCAGCTATCTCGACCGGGACCGGTTGCGTTTCGGTTTTGTTTCGGCCGGCGGTGTAAAAACCGAGTCGCCGGTGTTGCCGTTAGCGGCCGGACAGGAAGAAAAGTTGACCGTCAGCTTCGGCCGCCAGAATGCGAGCGAACCTGCAACGGCGATGAACTTGGAGTTCAGAGGCCGGCACCTGTTCGATGCGCATCTGCCGGGGATCCTGGGGCAACCGTTCGAAATCACGGCTGGGCTCAACACTGCCGGCTTTCCAGAGGTCGAGGCCCGTTTCACCGGACCAATTCTAGCACTCATGCCTGTCTCATCTGAGACATCCAGTTCGCGCCCAGAGCAGACGCTCGGGTCGGTCTGCCTCACGGTCTTCTTCCCCAAAGATAAAACCGGCCTGCAGGAGCCGCTGGTGGTCACCGGTCGGGCCGGGGCCGGCGATTTCGCCTACGTTGTCTACGCCGACGACCAGCATGTGCGCTTCGGCTTCGACCACTGGGCAGTGGGTGGCGCCGTCAGCGAACCGATCCTCATCGATTACGATTCGCCGCAGGTGATCGAGATCGGCATGGGCTCGCTTTATCCCAAGGAGACGGAAGCGAAAACAGGGGATTCCATGCCGCCGCCGCGCTTGCGGCGCACCATCCGCCTCAACGGCCGGATCGTGTTTAAAGCCGACCTGCCGTGCTATCCCAGTGATACGTCGGACATCACGATCGGGCACAACCGCATCGGCGGCTCCACCTGCGGTCCGGAGTTCACCGGCATCATCGATTCCGTTGAGCACGCAGGCCTGCCCCATTAATGAACCGCGCTTCGACACAAAGCCTGATGATTAAACCGTGGAGAAAAACCTCCTCCATGAGGTCCAAAGCCGCTTAATGCCATCCACCCTTTTCTTGTGAACCTCCGTCATTGGCTCCAGCAACGTTTTACCGGTCTGATCGACCTGGTACTTCTGGCCTTGGCGCTGGAATGCACCGGGCGGGCGCTGCCGGCCGCCAGGGTGCCGGGGATGGCCGAGCTGGTGGTGCTGGGGCTGGGCTTGTTCGTGCTGCTGCGGGAGACTCCGGCAGAGGGTGGCGTCTGGCGGCGTTTTCGGGCCCAGCTGCCGGCTTTGCTGGGCGTCGCGGTGGGAGCCGGAATCCTCTTCCACTTTGGTTTCGGCCGGCCATGGATTGCTCTTGCCTTTGTGCCGTTTTGGATCGGCGCAGCTTTGGTCCAGCGGGCGGTTGTGCCCGCGCTCGACCGCGCCCATCTGTGCGCTTGGATGATACGCCGGCAAGAGGCTCACGACGATCTGTTGCTCGGTGAGGCGATGGTGCTGGGCATCGGTTTTTACCTCGCGCACAGCTTGTATCCGGCTTGCTGGCCGGACCCCTGGCTGCCGTGGGCGCTGATCCTGCTCTGGCTGGCCGGACGGAAGATGACCGGCTGGCATCGGCCGGCGCCGCGGGGCGTCATCGACGCGCGTCTCGCCGGATCACTTGCCCTGTTGGCCGCAGCCTGGGCGGGCGGACTTACCCTTCACGGGACGATTCCCCGGGCGCACCTTGCGGTCTTCCTCTGGATCGCGGTGACTCTGGCGGCTTATCGCATCGCGGTGCGCGTGACTGCGCGCCTCCCCGGCGCCGTGGCGGAAAACCTGCGCTGGCTGCTCCTGGCCCTCGTCGGATTTTTTCTCCTGCAGGGTTTTGCGGAATTCACGCTCCACGGCACTCCCGA
>JBAZMN010000326.1:0-3436 GCA_041649735.1 Opitutaceae bacterium
ATACTTGCGGGTGATCGGCGGCGGCACATGCGGCGGCGCGGCGAGCACGGCCTGTTCGACCGGCAACCCAAGATCGGGCGCCGGACCGCGGACACTGTTGGGATCGGCCGGAGCTGCTACGGGTTGCGGAGGGTCGGCAGGGGCCGCAGCTTCGGCCGCCGAGGCAGCGACCAGAGCGGTCACGGTGCCGGCACCGGCCAACCCCGCCGTGGCGGCGCGGGCCAGCAGCGCCCGCACCGGCGCATAGCCCAGCACCCCGGCGCCGGCCAACAGCAGGCTGCTCGCGACGAGGTAGCTGAAACGGGGAGACTTGATGATCTTCATGAGAGATGAGGACATGACTTTCAGTTGGCAGCGCCACTGTAGCCGCCGGCCGGTCCGGGCGCCTTGACCTGGATCAAACCGGCCGGGGTATCAGCGAATCCAACCAAGTGCCAAAACGATCACTAATATACCGCCCAGAACCGATTCCGCGACCCCGACTTTACTGGCGGGCAACTGTGGTCGCACCGGGCCGAGCAAAACCCCCGTCCGGATCAGCAAAGCCGCCATCACCACCGTCGACGCCCGGGGCGCCAGATCCGCCCGCGCCAGAAGCATGGCCCCGGCCACGGCGGCTGCCGAAGCTGCCAGGGCCAGGCCGGCGGAAACGGCCTGCCCTTTCTGACGGCGCAAATAAGTGCGGATGGTCATCACCGCCGGCACGGAACGGCCGGCCATGATGGCGGCGAGGGCCAGCGCCGGAGCCGGCGGCCAGCCGGCTAACGTGGCAAACGCAGCAGGAATCATCGCCAACGCGAGCGCCCCGGTAAGTTCCGCCGCCGCCTCGCGTGACTCCCCCCGCGCATCGAACCACATGAACGCAGCTCCCGCCGGCACGGCGGGCAGCAG
This sequence comes from Opitutaceae bacterium, assembly GCA_041649735.1. GTDB lineage: Bacteria > Verrucomicrobiota > Verrucomicrobiia > Opitutales > Opitutaceae > Fen-1467. The sequence continues at coordinate 892 of JBAZMN010000326.1, forward strand.
CGGCCAGAGCTGCCCGAGGGAGGACAGCACGGCCGCCAACGCCAGACTGGCTGCAGCGGTTGTCCCGAGGAGAATCAGAGCGCTGAGCGCTTGCGGCCGGCGCGGATCCGCGCTGCCGCCGAGCAGCAGCTTCACCGGGCGGCGCAGGAAAAATCCGGCCAGCACGGCGACGGCGAGCGCTGCACCGGCAGTGGACGGCGACGCCAACAGCCCCAGCGTCAGCGGCTCCAACGCCAGCGACCAGCTGCCGTGCTCCTTCGGAAGCACCAGGCGGATCATCCCGCGGAAATACGGTGTCTCCGAGGGAGAAGTCATGACACGGCGGGTTCCGCCGAAAAATATGCTTTCCCGCAGCGGACGCCGGAGAAAGATCGAGCGAAGTATTTCAGCGCAAACGAACGAGGTGCAGCGGAGATTATCATCAGTGGCGCCGGGCAAACTTGTCCGGCACCTCCACCCTACTCGCCGTCGCCCGCACCGTCATTGACCCAGATCAATACCAACCCGGATGTCCGTCTTTCGCCAATTGCAACAAGAGCGCGAGATGCGCACCGCATCCGGTTTGCCATGTTAAGCAATCACCGCTGGCTCATCAGGGGATCTTCAGCTCGACGCCGAGGGGCAGCACGTTCGGGCTGCGGAGCTGGTCGCGGTTGGCGTTATAGATTTCCTGCCAGCGCGTCGCCGTGCCGTAGTACCGGCTGCTGATCCGGGAAAGCGTGTCGCCAGTCGCAACGCGGTGCGTGCGGGCGGCGGGCGGCGGCGTGACCGGGGCCGGCGCAGCCGCCGGCGTGATCGCGGGAGCCGGCGCGGGACGCGTGGGCTGGGCGGCGACGGTCGCAGGCGCCCGGCCGCCGCCGAGGGCCAGCGTGGTCTTCAGGCGCGCGTTCTCGGAAGCGAGGGCCGCATTCGTGTTCTGCACCTGCCGCAGAAATTCGCGCAACGAGGCCGCCTCGGCGGCGGCCTTGCCGGCGGTATCCCGCACGCTGCCCAGTTCGTTGTTCAACCGCGTGACCTCGACGCTGCTGGACTGGCCGCTCTGCGTGGCGCTAGCGAGCTGCGTGCGCAGCGAGTCTGCCTCGCTGGCGTCGTGGTCGGCGGTGGCATGTAATGCGGCCAGCTCCTGCTGGGCCTTGCCCAGCGCGGCTTCGGCGTCCACCGCGCGCTTGACGGCATCCTGCGACTGGGAGACGGCGGTGGTGCGTTCGCCGGCGGCCTGGGCGATCTGCTGCTTGAGTTGTTCGTTTTCCTGCTGCACCAGCGCATAACTGCGCACGGTCATGTCGACCTTCTCCTCCGACCGGTTGAGTTGTTCCTTCAGGCGTGCCAACTCCTCGGTCGAACCGGCCACGGTCGAGGCGGTGGTGGCAACCGTTGCCGCCGCGGCCTGGGCCAGGCGGGCGGTGAGTGAGGCGTGCTCGGACTTCAAATCGTCGTTTTCCTTCTGCAGGCGTCCGAGGGCGGCCTGCGCCTCGGCGAGCTGGCGGGTGCTTTCCTCCGCGCGTCCGGCATTGCCGCCCTGGGCCGCCGCGAGGTCCTTGCGGGTCGCGTCCAGCTGGCGGGTCAGCGCCGTGACCTGATCCTGCAATTGGGTGGCCCCGGTCTTCGCGGTCTCCGCGGACGCAACCTGGCTGCGCAGGCGGTCGCGCTCCTCGGTAAGGCGGCGGACGTTGTCGCTGAGCTCGGCGTTGTTGTTTTTGAGGACCAGCGATTCCTTGCGTGCATCCTCCAGCCGGTTCGTGGCGGCCGCGAGTCGTTTCGCCTCATCACCCTGGTCGGCCAGCTGGCGGTTGAGATTGTCCCTGTCCGAGGTCAGCCGCTTGACCTGCGCGGTGAGGTCAGCAGCCGCATTCTGGGCCAAGGCGAGATCCTTGCGGGCTGTCTCCAGCTGGCGGGTCAGCGTGGCCACCTGTTCCTGACCCGTCGCCGCCGCGGGCGCGGCCGATGCGAGCTGCTGGCGTAGCTGGTCGCGTTCGGCAGTCAGCGTCGAAAGTTGTTTATCCAAGTCCGCAGTCTTGGTCTCAAGCGCCTGACGCTGCCCGTCGGTCTTGGCCAGCACGGCTTTCTCGGCGCTCAGCGTCTGGACCCGGGCGGCCAGGTCGGTGGCAGTGGTTTTGGCCGACGCGAGTTCCTGGCGGGCGGATTCAAGCTGCTGCCGCAGATCGTGTTCGGCAGTCGCGGCCGTCTGGGTCGCCGCGGCCTGGGCGGTCGTGATCTCCCCAAGCTTGCGGCGGGCGTCTTGCAGGTCGGTCTGGAGGACGATGAGATCCTTGCCACGCTGGCCGAGGGCGGTTTCCGCCTTTTGGGCGCGTTGTTCCGCATCGGCCAGACTGGCTTTGAGTCGGACCGCTTCGCCAGCCTGTTGAGTGGCTGCGGTCCTGGCGGCATCAGCGGCAGCCAGTTGGATGCGGAACTGGTCGCGCTCCTTTTCCAGTGCCACGACCTGGCGGCCCTGTTTGGCCAGTTCGGTCTCGAGCAGTTGCTGCTGTTTTTGCGCCTCGGCCAGCGCCGTGGCGGCCTGGTCGCCGGTCTGTCGCACGGCGGC
>JBAZMN010000327.1:0-3435 GCA_041649735.1 Opitutaceae bacterium
CGCGGCTGTGTCTGGCGGACACGCTGGGCTGCGGCCTGCTGGCGCTCTCCTATCCGGCGTGCGTGAAGCTCCTCGGGCCCACCGTGCCCGGAGCCGTCCTGCCCGGTCGCGGCGCGCGGGTGCCCGGCACGGGCTACGAACTCGAGCCGGTGCAGGCCGCCTTCAACATCGGCGCGATGGTGCGCTGGCTCGATTTCAACGACACCTGGCTGGCGGCGGAATGGGGGCATCCGTCGGACAACCTGGGGGGCATCCTCGCCGTGGCCGACTGGCTCAGCCGCGCCGCCGGGGCCGAAGGCCGCGCGCCGCTCACGATCCGCGACGTGCTGCTGGCGATGATCCAGGCGCACGAGATCCAGGGCGTGCTCGCGCTCGAGAACAGCTTCAACCGGGTCGGCCTCGACCATGTGCTGCTGGTGCGCATCGCCTCGGCGGCGGTTGTCACGCGCCTGCTGGGCGGCACGCGCGACCACATCATCAACGCGCTCACGAACGCCGTCCTCGACGGCGGCGCGCTGCGGGCCTACCGCCACGCGCCCAACACCGGCTCGCGCAAAAGCTGGGCCGCGGGCGATGCGACCAGCCGCGCCGTGCGCCTCGCGCTCATGGTCCTGCAGGGCGAGATGGGGTATCCCAGCGCGCTCTCGGCGAAGGGGTGGGGATTTCAGGATGTGCTCATGCGCGGGCGCCCGCTCACCGTGCCCGCGCCGGGTTTCGGCAGCTACGTGATGGAACAGGTGCTCTTCAAGATTTCGTTTCCCGCCGAGTTTCACGCCCAGACTGCGGTCGAGGCCGCCCTCGCGCTGCATCCGCGGGTCGCACCGCGCCTCGCCGACATCACCCGCATCGTCATCGAGACGCAGGAAAGCGGCAAGCGCATCATCGACAAGACCGGCCCGCTGGCGAATCCCGCCGACCGCGACCACTGCCTGCAATACATGGTCGCCGTCCCCCTGATCAAGGGATCCCTGGCGGCCGAGGACTACGAGGACGGGGCGGCGGCCGATCCGCGGATCGACGCCTTGCGCGGCAAGATGGAGGTCGTCGAAAACACCGCCTTTACCCGCGATTATCTCGACCCGGCTAAACGCTCCATCGGCAATTCGGTGCAGGTGTTTTTCCGCGATGGCAGCTCCACCGGGCGCGTCGCGGTCGAGTATCCCATCGGCCACCGCCGGCGGCGGCAGGAAGGCGCGCCGTTGCTCTGGCAGAAATTCGGGAAGAACCTCCACGGCCGCATCCCGGCCCCCGCGGCCGAGGCGATCATGTCCCTGTTCCAGGATCCAGCGCGGTTGCACCAGACGCCTGTCCCGCGGCTGCTGGATCTGCTCGCAGTGTAGGCGGATGATTGCACGGGGGACGCGATGCCCTCCGGGAGCCGGTCGCGGGCAATAATCGTCCGAACTGGATGGCCGGCGAAGCGGTTGCACGGTTTCCATGCCCGGCCGGCCGATAGATGTCGTATTTCGCGTGGTGGCCGTCAGGCAGGACCAGCCAAGTGAGTAGATCAACCGGCCCGATCGCGGCTGCGGCCGGATTGGCGCCAGCCTGCCGCTGCAAGCGGCAGAAAAAAGACCGGACACCATGACGATCATCGCCCTCTGTGTCGCCTGGTTCGTAGTGGCGATGAGTTTTCTCATCGCCCATGCGGATCGCCGGGTGACGCGGAAATAAGAAAACAACGCCGCCCTGGGGTTGCTCCCAGGGCGGTGTTCTTTCTTTGGCCGCAACCCGGAATGCTCCTTGCGTTTGGCCCGGCGCCGGCGGATGGTGGGGGCTCGTAATAGCGTTAGGTGACAGTGGCTGGTGGATCTTCAGGTGAGCTTCTGGTTCAGGTGATGATTCGAAACCCGATTCCCGGGAACAGGCTGACAGCGGACGAAGTATACGAAAATTATCACCATGAATTCCAAACTCTATGTCGGTAACATGTCATTCGACACGACTGAAGACGGACTCCGCACGGCCTTCGGCCAGTTCGGCGCCGTGACCGATGTCTACATCGCCAACGATCGCGAGACGGGCCGCCCGCGCGGCTTCGCCTTCGTGACCTTCAACACGGCGGAGGAGAGCAAGCTCGCCATCGAAAAGATGAACGGCGCCGACCTTGACGGCCGCGCGCTCACCGTGAACGAAGCACGCCCGAAGGAAACTTCCGGCGGCGCCGGTCGCAGTTACAGCAGCCCGAACCGCCAGGCCGGAGCATTCCAGGCGCGCGGCAACAGCCGCTACTGAACGCCCCCGGCTCCCGCCGGTGATTCTCAGACTCAGGCGAAGCGCTGGAAGGCGCTTCGCTTTTTTTTGCGCCCGGACGTCTCCACGAACCCTGAAGTCCGGCGTCAGCCACGTTTGCTGGTGGCACAGCTGATCTGGATGTTTTTCATTCTGCATCGGTGTTTATCCGTGTTTCCGACTGAATCGTTCGGGCTTGATGATCGCTTCCACCTCCGGCACCGCTTGAGACCGGCATGAAACTGAAATCTTTCGCCTGTTTTTTTCTCGTCCTGTGCACAGCCTGGGCCGAGCCTCCGGCCATGCCCGCCGGCTCCGATCCCGTGATCAGCGTGACCGGAGGTCTCATCCGGGGCCGGCTCCTGCCGGAGGATCGAGGAGCGGTTTTCCGGGGAATCCCGTTTGCGGCGCCTCCGGTCGGCGACCTCCGCTGGCGTGAACCCATGCCGGTGGTTCCCTGGCCGGGCATCCGCGAGGCCGATCAGCCCGGACCGCCGCCCGCCCAGCCCTCGTTCGGCTGGAATGAGCAGATGGCGTCCGACAGCCGCGAGGATTGCCTGTATTTGGACGTCTGGACGCCCACCGGACCATCGAACGCCCGCAACCCGGTGATGGTGTGGATTCACGGCGGCGCCAATACGGCCCTGGCCGGCGGCTACGAACCCATTTATGACGGCCGCGCCATGATCGGCCATGGCGTGGTCCTGGTGGTGATCGATTACCGGCTGGGGATTTTCGGATTTTTCGCCCACCCGGAGCTGACACGGGAGTCATCCCACCACGCCGCCGGCAATTACGGACTCCTGGACCAGATTGCCGCGCTGCAATGGGTTCACGACAATATCGCGAAATTCGGCGGCGACCCGGAAAATGTCACCATCTTCGGCCAGTCGGCCGGCTCCTTGGACATCATGGTCCTGATGAGCTCGCCGCCGGCCCGCGGCCTGTTTCAGCGCGCCATCGCCGAAAGCGGGGTGCCGCCCAAAGCCCTGAGCCGTCCGTTGCGCGAGGCGGAACAGGCGGGCGTGCTGGTGGCGGACAAGCTGCATGCTCCGGGCCAGGGCACACTCGCCTTCCTCCGTTCCGTCCCGCCGGCGGAACTGCTGAAGGCCGGGCCGGGAATCAACACCTTCACCATCGAGGGCTGGGTTTTGCCGTCCTCCCCGAACGAGGTCTGGTTGGAAAAGCGAGAGTCCCCGGTGC
>JBAZMN010000328.1:0-3429 GCA_041649735.1 Opitutaceae bacterium
AGGACCAGTTCGACGAAATCCCGGATGGCGAACTGCCGGTTGTAGACCAGCGCCACCGGAATCAGGTAGAGCACGTCCACGGCAAACGCGACGAACACCAGGGCGTAAAGGTAGTAGACCGCGCTATACCGGATCCAGGCGTCGCCGATGGGATCCATGCCGCACTCGATGTACTGGTCGGTCTTGTGCACGGTGTTGCGCGTCCCGCGCGGGGAGAGCAGCAGGACAGCGATGATCGGGCCCAGCGTGAGCACCAGCCCGCCCAGGCAAAAGGCGGCGACATAAATCAGATCACCGGCCGACACAGGGTTCATCGGAACAGCGGGTTGGACGATCCTGACGTTGAGGACACCGGGCGCATGGTCTTATCATCGCATGGAATGCCCGGTTCGGCAGCGCACGTCTTGGCAAGCATTGCGCATTTATTGTAACACCAAGGGGTGCGTAACCGGCCATGCGCATAAGATTCATTGCTTTGCGGGCCCCGGTTCAGTTGAAGGAGTAATGATCCCGGCGGCTTGCGCGGCCGGCGTCATCACCTCCATCCTCATTGGAACTCCCATGCCCCGCCCGCCTTCCTCCCGCCGCCGGCGACCGCCGGTCCCCGTGCGGGCCCTGGACTTCGTGATGGATTGCACGAAAGATCTCCGCCGCACCCGCGCCTTCTACCAGAAACTCTTCGGTCTGAAAAAAGGCGCGGAATGGAACGATTTCTGGTCCGAATTCCGCACCGAGCCGCTCGCGCTCTGTCTCAACGGGCCGGCTTCGAAGCGTGACCCGACCTGGAACTGGCAGGGGCCGGCCTGCATCGCGTTCGCGGTGGATGACGTGCCGCAGGCCGTCGCCGCATGCCGGCGGCGCGGCGTGAAGGTGCTGCTTGGGCCCGTCGAAACGCGCGTGTGCTGGATGGCATGGATCGCCGATCCCGACGGCAACCGCATCTGCCTTCATGCGCGCAAGGACGAAACCGCGGGCTGAGCGGACGGCATGGTATGGAGGCGGACCGGTGGGGATGACTACCGCCGCCCCTTGAGGCCGCTGGCAAGCAGCGTCTCAAAGTACGGCTCGGCTGTTTCGCGCGACACGATCGTGACCTCGACCTGCTGGAAGCCGGCTTTTTTCAGGAAGCCGTGCAACGCGCTCTCGGTGAAGCCGAGCCAGACGTCGGCGTAAAGCTCGCGCGCCTTCTCGAAGGCGTGTTCCTTGAGGTCGAGCACGACAAGCTGGCCGCCGGGGCGCAGGATGCGAAAAGCCTCGCTCACCGCGGCCTGGGGATGGCTGGCGTGATGCAGCGCCTGGCTGAGGATGGCGAGATCGACCGACCGGTCGGGCAGCGGCACGTTTTCGATGTCGCCGAGCTTGTAGGCGAGGTTGGCGAAGCCGTTCTTGCGGGCGAGCTCCGTGCCGACCTCGACCATGCGCGGCGAATTATCGATGCACCAGACGCGCTGGGCGCGGTGGGCGATCAGCTGCGAGATGAGACCCTCGCCGGCGCCGAGGTCGGCCACGACGATGGGCGGCACCAGTCGCAGGGCCAGGTGCCCGATGGCCTCCCAGGAGCGGCCGGGGCAGTAGCCCTTGCCGAGCCGGCCGGCGATCAGGTTGAAATACTGCTCCGCCACGCGGCGGCGCTTCTGCAGGATGCGGTCGAGGTTTTCCCGGTCGGCGGCGAATTCGGGCGAATCGGCCACGGCATCGTCCGCGGTCCGGAGCAGCGCCAGCTGCCGCGCCGGCAGGCCGCCGCGCAGCGAATAAAAAGCCTTTTTGCCCTCGCGCCGGTCGGCGACGAACCCCGCCTGCCGGAGCAGGGCCAGCTGCGAGGAGATGCGCGACTGCGCCATGCCGAGCACCTCCTGCAGCTCGGCGACCGAGAGTTCCTCCTTCATCAGCAGCGCCAGCAGCCGCAGCCGCGTGGGATCGGAGAGGAGCTTCAGGGTGTCGAGGGAGGAGTTCACGGCGCGGATTCGGGGAGGCTTTTGGGGAAATCCGGCTTCAACCCATGCCGGCGCGGGGCGGGGGCGTCAATTCCGGGCTCATCCGCCTCAGGCGCCCAGTTCCGTGATCAGCAGCCACAGCTGCCAGACGCCGAAGGCGGCGATGATGCCGCCGGCGATCCGGTTGATCCAGCGCAGCGTGCCGTCGTTGAGATGGCGGCCGAAGGTGCCGGCCAGCAGCGCCAGCAGCAGCCACCAGAGGGAGGAACCGGTGAAGACACCGCCGATGAGCTGCAGCGCGTCGATGGTGCGGCCGGTCCGCCAGCCCAGGCCCAGTCCGGCAAACACGCCGGTGAAGGCGATGATGGTCATGGGATTGGCAAGCGTGAGCACATAGGTGGACACGAAGGCGTCGCGCAGCCGCCCGACGTGCACCGGCGCCGCCGCTTCGCGCCGCGGCGCGTGCGCACGCATGGTGAAGACGCCCAGCACCAGCAGAAATGCGCCGCCGAACAGCTGCAGCCAGACGCGATGCCCGATCAGGAAGTCGGTGACGGCGGTGAGTCCGGCTGCGGCGATCACACCGTAGGTGGTATCGGCGAAGGCGGCACCCAGGCCGGACACAAAGCCCACCCGCCGGCCGTCGCTGAGGGAACGGCGCAGGCACAGCAGGTTGATCGGCCCGACCGGCGCGGCGATGGCAAAGCCGATGACGAGTCCTTTCAGCAGATGCTCCATGCGTGGCGTCTGGGAAAATGGATTTTGCCCGCTGGCCGGACCTTGGGCATGGACGGTGAAGGCGGCTCCGCCTCAGCTCGGCACGGTCCTCCTCAGCGCCCGGCGGCCGCTGCGTCGACGTAGCGCTTGATGCCCGTCACAACGTAATCGTGTTCGCTGCCGCCGGACTTCACCTTCACGTGGTCGCCGATCTTCTTCGAAAGCAATGCCAGGCCGAGCGGCGTTTTGTAGGAAATGAGATGCTTGTCGGGATCGCCATCCCAGTATCCCAGCAGGGTGTACCGCACGGGCTGGCCGCTGGCCCCTTCCTGCAATTCGACGACACTGCCCACGCTGATCTGGTCGGTGCCGGCGTCCGTGAAATCGGTGATGCGCACCCGGGCCAGGTCGCGCTCCAGCTGGGACTTCTGGGCCATGAGCAGCTGCTGGTCCTGTTTGGCCATCTTGTACTCGGCGTTTTCCCGCAGGTCGCCGTGCTCGCGTGCGGCGGCGATGGCGCGGGAGTTTTCCGGGATCCGCTTCGTGACGATGAGATCGTACTCCTGGTGCTTGCGCTCGTAGCTTTCGCGCGAGACGAGCAGCATCTCGTCCTTGGTTTCATTGTCGCCGGAGACCAGCGACTGGATGGAGGGAAAGGTTTTGATGAAGCGGGCGAGCAGCGATTTTTTCGTGAGTTCCTCGAAGCCCTGGTTCAGGAGGAGGGTATTGGCCAGATCGCGCGCGGTCTCGGGGTCGGCCGTGGCCAGCAGGTCGGGGA
>JBAZMN010000329.1:0-3424 GCA_041649735.1 Opitutaceae bacterium
CCGGGATCCTGCGTCAGGCCGTCGGCTTCGGCCTCACGCTCGGATTGTGGCGCACCTACCGGCGCTGGCCGCCAGTGGACTTCAAGCTGGCCCGCCACGCATGGCAGATCCTCCTCTGCTGCCTCGTGGCCACGGCGGCCGACGCCCTCCTCACCGAGGGCATCCAGCAGATGACGGCCCTCGCCCCGTTGCCCCCCGTCGTGCAACGCGGTGCGATCATCGTGCGGCTCGCCCTCTACGTCGCCTGGAGCGCCCTCTACTTCACCATCCGGGCCGAACTCGAATCGCGCGACCACGAACTGCGGCTGGCTCGCGCCGAGGCCGCCGCCCGGGAAGCCGAGCTGGGTCTGTTGCGCGCGCAGGTGAATCCTCACTTTCTCTTCAACGCCCTTAATACCATCGTGGCCGAGGCGGAGGGAAACCCGGCCGCGGTGGGCGAGCTGGCCCGCGCCATGGCGGACTACCTGCGCTATTCGCTGCGCCATGGAACGCATTTCGCGCTCCTCGGCGACGAACTCAACGCCATCACCAACTACCTGCGCGTCGAGCAGGCCCACCTCGGCCGGCAGCGTCTCGACTGGCAGATCGACGCCACCGACGAGGCGCGTCACTCCCCGGCGCCGACCGCGCTCGTGCAACCGCTCGTCGAAAATGCCGTCAAATACGGCCTCCGCACATCACCGACACCGTTGCGCCTCCGGCTAACCGCCGGGGTCCGGGACCGCCAGCTGCATGTCACGGTCGAGAATTCGGGAACCTGGCTGGAGCGCCGCCCGGGCGCGGACACCCGCGACTCTACCGGCACCGGCCTCAACAATCTGCGCCGCCGCCTCGCGCTGCTTTGTGGCGACGACGCCCGGCTCGAAATCACGAATTCCGCCGGGACCGTCCGTGTTGACATCCGCCTGCCCGTGCTGCCGCCCGCTGGCGCCGAGACCGCGCCTTGATCCGGATTGGGCCCGGCCCCCCGACTACTCGCTGTTGAGCCATGAATCTCACCAAAGCCTGGGCGGCGCAACTCGACGACTACTGCATCGATCTCGCCTGGTCGCCCGACGGGCGCGTGCTCGCCTCGGCCTCCGCCGCCGGCCCCGTCACCCTGTTCGATGCGCAAGGCACGCGGCGGCACACCCTGCCCGGACACGCGGACGGCACGAACGCCGTCGGTTGGATGCCAACCCAGAGATCAGAGGCCAGCAATCAGAAGTCCGGAGCATCCATCCCGACTCCCGGTCTCCGGTCTCCGGCTTCCGGCTTGCTTGCCAGCGGCGGGCAGGACGGCTGCGTGCGCTTTTGGGACACGGTCGCCGGAACCGCGCTCCGGGAAGTCGCGCCTGCTGCCGGCGCCTGGGTGGAGCATCTCGCGTGGAGGCCGCCGGCCGCATCCACTGTAAACCTCACGTTGCCTGACGCCTCGCACCTGCTTCTGGCCGCCGCCACGGGCCGGAAGCTCGTCTTGCTCAAACCCGACGGTTCCATCGCCCACACCTTCAAGGAGGCGCCGAAAACGCTCTCCGCCATCGCCTGGCTTCCCCAGGGCGGCGCCATCGCCGCGGCTTGGTTTGGCGGCGTCTGCCTGTGGGATGCCGGTGATTTCCACGTCCGGCGCGAGTATGCCTATGGCAGCGCGATCCACGCCCTCGTGTGGTCGCCCGACGGCCGCTGGCTCGTGGCCGGGACACAGGACAACGCCGTGCACCTCTGGATTCCGGAGGAGAATCAGGAGTTCCACATGAGCGGCTACGAGACCAAGGTCCGCGAGCTCTCCTTCAGCTCCGACAGCCGCTGGCTGGCCACCGGCGGCGCGCGCGACGCCTGCATCTGGGACTGCTCCGGGGCCGGCCCCGACGGGCGGGAGCCACTGGCCCTGCCCCACTCTGATCGCGTCTGCGCCGTCGCCTTCCAGCAGACCCACGGACTGCTGGCCACCGCCGCCGGCGACGGTGAGGTCAAACTGTGGATCCCCACCGGCCGCCAGCCGCTGGTTGCCACCGTCAAACTGACCGCGCCGGCCTCCAAATTTGCCTGGAGCCCCGACGACTCCCTGCTCGCGATCGGCTCGCAGCAAGGCGGCGTGCTGGTGCTCAGGGTCGACGCCTGACACCACCGCCACGACCCGGGACATGTCATCTATTAGTTGTCATGTTCCGGATCGTGATTGACGATTCCAGCGACCCACATGAACGAAACCACGGGCAACGATCCGGCGTTCTGGGATCAGCGGTATCAAGCCGGCAGGATGGCCTGGGACTGCGGCGGTGTGCCCCGGGCGTTGACCGAATTTCTGCAGCAACATCCGGCCGGAGGGAAGGCGCTCGTTCCGGGCTGCGGCTCCGGTTACGAAATCAAGGCGTTCCAGGCGGCGGGCTGGACGGTGCTCGGCGTCGACTTCAGCCGGGCCGCGATCGACCGGGCCCGGACGGTCCTCGGGCCGCTGGCGGATCGCGTCTGCGTGGGCGATTTCTTCACCCACCCGCTCGCCGCCGGAAGCTTCGACCTTGTCTACGAGCGCACATTTCTGTGTGCCCTCCCGCCGGCCCTGTGGCCGGACTACGCCCGGCGCATGGCCGGACTCCTCCGGCCGGGCGGGCTGTTGTGCGGCTTCTTTTTCTTCGGTCCGGAAGAGGAGCCGCCGCCGTATCCGGTTGCCCGGGAGAAATTGCTCGGGCTGCTCGGTCCGTATTTTCAGCTGCAAGCGGACGAACCCGTCGGCGACTCGCTGCCGCTCTACGCCGGCAAGGAACGGTGGCAGGTCTGGCGGAAGCGCCGCGCCGCCCGGGCTCGCGAGGCAGGCCGAACATGATGCAATCGATCCCCACGCAGGCTTCTGCGCAACGCGCTCCACGATGAGGAACATGTCAACTAATAGTTGACGTGTTGCAGGGTCGCGGGCCAAACCTGAAACCTGCTTCGGGCGGCAAAAGAAAGGCGTGCGCAGCGGACGCCGGCGTGCTTGCCTCCCCGGTGATGTCCGCCCGGCCCACCCTGCTGGAGATATTTGCCACCGCGCTGCGGCTGGGCTGCACGTCGTTCGGCGGACCAGTGGCGCATCTCGGCTACTTTCGCAAGGAATACGTCGAACGCCGGCGCTGGCTCGACGATGCGCATTACGCCGACCTCGTGGCGCTCTGCCAGTTTCTGCCCGGTCCGGCGAGCAGCCAGGTGGGCTTCGGCGTGGGCTGGCTCCAACGCGGTCTCGCGGGAGGGCTGGCCGCATGGTTCGGATTCACCCTGCCGTCCACGGTGCTCATGCTCGCGTTCGCCTACGGTGTGACGGCCGCGGGAACGCTCGGGGCTGCCGGCTGGCTGCAAGGATTGAAAACCGCCGCGGTCGCCGTGGTCGCCCAGGCGGTCTGGAACATGGCCGTCTCCCTGTGTCCCGACCGACCGCGCGCCACCCTGGCGCTTGGCGCGGCGGTGGCGT
>JBAZMN010000330.1:0-3422 GCA_041649735.1 Opitutaceae bacterium
CAAGCCAGCCGGTCCACCGGGCCATCGGCGCCCACAGCCGGTGCATCGGCAGCGACTGCTACGGTGCCGGCTGCGCAGCCAACGGCTGCGATCCAAGCAACGGAACGACAACGGAAAACCCTCTGTATGATATTCATGATATAAATTTGCTCTGCCTTTGATTGAGGTCAATCCACCCTTTTTCTCTGCCAATCATCAGACCGGAAGGGTGCGGCGGCCAGGCCAGCGTCGTCAAGCTGGCTGGCGTCCCGCGCGCTGGTCCACGCATACCGCGGACTGCGACCGGCAGGATGCGCGTCGCACGGGGTGGCAAAAGTGCCAACACGTCCATTTCTGCCCTGAAATCATCCTTCATCCTCTTCACCCCCTGATTCATTTGCAGAACACCTGGGGGTTCCCCAAGACTACTCGCACCAGCACCGACGGATACTCGCAGTATTTCCCTGCTCCTCCTCGAGTGACTGAACCGTCTGCCTTGGGGTGATAGCGCTCGCGCCAGTAGCCATCCTCCGCTGCTTTGCACACCAAGCGCGCCGAATCTATCAGCCGATCTCGGGTCTGCATCCGGATGCAGGCCATCGCTTCCAGGTACCAGACCCGGCCCATGGCCGCCACATCATTGAGCTGGCTCACTGGCAACGGAAACGGCAGCGGTTCGTTGAGCTCCCACTTCTCGTAATTGAAGGGCTTCGTGACATTCAGGGTGGGTACATTTCCGGGCCAGAATCCCGGTTCCTTCATCAGTTTCGCCCAGAGCACGTTGAGCCGCTCACCCCCGGCGATGCCAAATGCCACCGCGGCCCAATTCACGTCCGACAGGCCGTGCGTGTCGACCAGGCCATGATCGGGATGCACATACTCCCCAAAATGGTCCGTGCGCCAGAAAACCTCGATGAATCTTCGGCTAAGTATGTCGGCTTCAGCCGTCCATCTGGCCTGGCTCGCTCCGTCTCCAATCGCACCACCCAGCCGGGCCAGTTCGCGGAACGCATGGATCGTGTAGCACTGCGTTACCCCGTCCCAAGCGTAGCGGGGCGGCAGCTCCATGTAAAACCCGGATCCGGCAATCAGCCCATTGTCGCTCTTCCTGCCCAGGAGGTATTGGGCGGCTGCTTGAATCGAAGCATATCTTTCCGCCAGCCAAGAGCTGGAGTGGGTCTGGTCGTAGATTTCGGCCGCGGTGAGAACATAGCAGACGGAGCCCAGCGTGCTGATGGCATTCGCCCTGGGCTGCCATTCCTGGAACATGCCGATCCAGGAGCGCGGCACTTCGCTCCAAGCGGGCACCCCCTCGCGCTTCGGCGGCGTATAGATGAACACGTCGTCCGGGTAGTTCAGACCGCTCAAGAATGTGACGGCGGGGGCGCCGGCCGGAAAGATCGCCATGGGGATCGCGCCATCCTTTCTTTGCGAGGCCCGCACAAACTCGAAGTAATCGAGGACCAGTTGCGTGCGCCCCAGCAGCAAATAGGCTCCCGCCATCTGCCAGGAATCCAGCCCCGGCCAAGTCGCACCCCGATAGGGGGATTGTCCGACCGTAATCTCGAAAGAGCCCGTGTAATTCTCCTGCGTCGCTGCGGGAATCAGGTCTTTGCTGATCGCGGCCTCGACCCCGGCCCGGATCTCCGGATCGGTGATCCTGCTGACGATCTCCGATCCGTCATTGGCCGATGCCGGCAACGACATAACCGCGAGCAATCCAATGAGGTGCAGCGAATACAATTTCATGATCTATCCTTTTTTCGTGATCGAACAATGATTAGGCGGGGGCCTCATCTGCTCAGTTTGCCCCCACGTCAGTGGAGGCTGGTGTTGCATGATCTATCTCCAGCTCGACCGTTTTCCTGGCTCCCACCGGACAGGAAACATGAATCGCATCCTGTCCATAAGACTTGACGGCCCGCACGCCATTTTCCGGCCGGCCATTGACCGTGACTATGAACGGCGGCTTCAGGCCGGCGACCGGCAGTGTCGCTTCAAGGGTCAGCGCATGCTCGTTGCGGTTATTGATGATGGCGCGCGCGCCCGACGGCGTCCGGGTGTAAGCCACGTCAAAGTGTTCGTTGCCCATGGGAAGGTCCTGCCACGTAAAATCGCCCGTCGCCGCCAGCGGCGCAAAGCGGAATTCTCGGCGCGGCGCATCATAGCTTACCCCAAGAAAACGCGACGAGATCAGCAGCGCGTTCACGCTCGCCGACCAGCCCGACTTTCCGACGTAAAGATAGGCCGCGCGTCCGGGCTTGGACCTCGTAAAAGCTCCCGAACCGTAGGGCCACCACCACAGGCACCCGTCCGCATCGGTGACCCGGCGCAGGTTGGTGAAGAATCCCTGGTCGCCAAACAGCGATTCCCGGTCAAGGCCGGCGCAGAGTCCCTTGCTGTAACCCGGCGCCGTCGAAGGGATCGAGCTTTCCCACGTCAGGCTGCCGAGTTCCGGCGTGAAGCGGGGATTGGCGGCGCTCATCGAGAACTGCATGTAATTCAGGTAGGCCTCGTCGTCATACGGCAGGAACCCGAAGTACGGCATCAGCGTCGTGTCGGACTCCTCGCCGTCGCTCTCCATCGTCGGCGGCCGGCCGTCCCGCCACGTGGCCTCGATGAACTGCCGGCCCGCCGGTCCGGCCACCACGGTTTTCTCCAGCAGGGCCGCCTTCACCTTCGCCGCCGCCGCCCCGTAGCGCTTCGCGCCCGGCGCATCCTTCCAGACCTCGCCCAGGAGTCGCGCGTAGCCGGAGAGGGCCCGCCATAGACAGACGTTGGAGCCGGTGTGATAGTCCGCCAAAACGGCGCCGTCCGAGACAAAATGAGTTGGCACCAGCCAGATGTCGGGGTCGCGGCGGGTGGCGAGCACGGCATCCAGGACGCGGGCCCAATTCGCCTTCCACTCCGGGTGCCGGAGGAAAGGTCCGGCATCGCCTGTGTGGTCGTAGAGGACACCGGCCAGGAGCGGCGCGGCCACCGACAGGCCGACGGAGTGGCTCACCCCTCCCGGCAGTTCCAGGGTCTTGGTCTCGGGCAACTCCCGCAACGCTGTGCGCACCGGGCGCACCCCATGGAGGTCGAACCACGCAATCACTTTCTCCCCCAGGGCGGGATCCAGGGTCATGAAGGGCAACGCCGAATGGTAGATGTCTTTCGTCCAGTTCAACCGTGTGGCGTATCCGCCCCAGCTGCCGCCGACGATCGCTCCGGTGCCGGACTCGGCCAGGCACTGCAGCCCCTGCATCACCGAGCGTTCATAAAACTCGGCGAGATACGGTTCCGCCGGCGTGCGCAGCCGACCCAGCATTCCGCGGTAATACCGCTGCGATTCCAGCAGCCAGGAGAGAAAGCCACGCGCATTGACGGCCTGCAAAACGCCCTCGTCCGCCGCGCTGATGATCACCGGCACCCAGCGCGATTCGCCCGGCTGCAACGTGACC
>JBAZMN010000331.1:0-3407 GCA_041649735.1 Opitutaceae bacterium
CCGAGCGGATCCCCGTCGGGGAAGAGCTGGTCGACGACGGTTTTGCCCAGCACGGCCACCTTGGCCACACTGCGCACGTCCTGTTCGGTGAACATCGCCCCCTCGGCCATCTTCCAGCTGCGGATGGCCGGATAGTCGGGCGACTCGCCCATGACCTGGGTGTTCCAGTTGAGACCGTTGGCCAGCACCTGGGCGCGGTCGCGCACCTCCGGACTGACGCCGAGGACATTGGCCACCTCGCGGCCGATCGCCTCGGTATCCTCGATCGTGAGGGTGGAGGCGCTGCCCCAGCCGAAGCGCAGGCCGCCGCTGGCGAAGCTGCCGGGAAAGACCGTGATGACATTTTCCCCCAGGCTGGCGACCTGCGCCTCGACCTGCGCCTTGGCCCCGTTGCCGATGCTGACCATCGCGATCACCGCGCCGACGCCGATGATGATGCCCAGCGCCGTGAGGATGGAGCGCAGCTTGTTCCGCCGTAGCGCGCGCAGGGCGACCTTGATGGTGCTGAGGACACGCATGGCTAGCCCGCAGATTTCACGGTCTTGGTCATGGCGGTGGCCGTTTCGTCGGCGAGCGACTGTGGTGACGGTGCAAAACCAGGGATCTGCGGGCGAAAAGCAACACCGCCCCCTTTCAGGGAGACCGTGCGGCCGCGAAATGAGCCCACGATTATCGCCCAGGAAGATCCCGAGGACACACCGGTTCTGCTGGGCCCGCTTTCGGAGGGCGGTTTTGCCAATAGTCCGGATGTGCCGGCCGAGCCGACCAGGTCAGTAGACTGTCTATAATGTGCAGACATGCTCGCGAGTGGGGTGTGAAACAGCCGGACTAGGCGGAGGTCAGTTTCGCCGCGGCCTCGGCTTCCCGGAGTTTCCGCATCTCCTCCCCGGCGTTCAGGCGGTCCCGGACGGGTTCGTCGCGCACCAGACTGCCGTCGCGCAGGATGAGGTTGCGCTTGCAGTAACGGGCGATGTCGAGCTCGTGCGTGACCATGATGATGGTGATGCCCTGCTCGTTGAGCTTCTGAAAGACCCCCATCACCTCGACGGACGTCTTGCTGTCGAGATTGCCGGTCGGCTCGTCGGCGAGCAGGATCTCCGGGTCGTTGACCAGCGCCCGGGCGATGGCGACGCGCTGCTGCTGGCCGCCGGAAAGCTGGTTGGGAAAATGATCGGCGCGTTCCGCGAGGCCCACGATCTCGAGACTATGCAGCGCCCGCTGGCGCATGGCGCGGGAGGACTGGCGCTGCCGGCCGTAAAGCATGGGCAATTCCGCGTTTTCGAGCGCAGTCGTGCGGGCGAGGAGATTGAAGCCCTGGAAGACGAAACCGATCTTCTGGTTGCGAATGTCGGCCAGCTCGTTGCGGGCGAGCTGCGAGACGTCGGTATCGTCGAGCAGGTAGCGGCCGCGGGTGGGGCGGTCGAGGCAGCCGAGCAGGTTCATGAGCGTGGATTTGCCGGAACCGCTGGCGCCCATCAGGGCGACGAATTCGCCGCGGTGGATCTCGAGCGAGACGCCCCGCACGGCGTGCACGGGGATCTCGCCGGAGTCGTAGATCTTGTGGAGATCCTCGATTTTGACGACGGGAGCCATGGATGGGGGATCGCCGGCGCGGGGCATCAGCGGCGGAATCCGCCCGGGCCGCCAACAAACGGATTGCTCGCCGGGCGGCCGCTGCCGGCGGTGCCGCCGGGCAGGGTGACGCTGGTGACGATGGCGTCGCCTTCCTGCAAGCCGTCGAGCACCGCGGTATAGATGCCATCGGTGATGCCGAGCTTGACGCTGACGGGTTCCAGCTTGGCCGTCCTCGGATCGGAGCCGGTCAGCCGATAGACGGTACGGGTGGTGACGCTGCCAGCTGAGCCGTGTCCGCCGGAGAAGCGGCTGAAGTCGAGATCAAGGCCGCGGTCCTTGGCGAGCTGCTGGGCGCGCTGGATCACCTCAGGTGCCGGCGTCCCGCTGCCGGGCGTGAAACCGGCCTCGCGCAGGAGTCCGAACAGGGCGCGGCGGCGCTCCTCGTCGGTCATGGGCCTGGCGGCCGGGGCCGTACCCGGTGTGCCGCCGGCAGCCGGACCGGCCGCGGGTGCGGGCTTGGGGAGCAATTCCTCCGGGATGCGCGCCCGCAGGGCGCTGTTGGCGAGGCGGAGGGAGTTCCGGCGCTCGGCGACGATGATCGAGACGTTGGCCGTCATGCCGGGGCGCAGCTTGAGGTCGGGATTGTTGACGTCGATGATCGTTTGATAAACGACGACATTCTGCTGGGTCTGCGGCGAATTGCGGATCTGGCTGACGCGGCCACGGAACTGCTGGTTGGGAAAGGCGTCGACCGTGAAGTTCACCGATTGCCCGAGCGCGACGTTGCCGATGTCAGCCTCCGCGACGGCGGCGATGATCTGCATCTTGGTCAGATCGTTCGCGATCACGAACAGCGTGGGCGCACTGAGGCTGGCGGCGACCGTGTTGCCGACATCGACCTGCCGCGAAATGACGACGCCGTCGATGGGGGAATAGAGGGTGCAGCGCCCCAGGTTCACCTTGGCGGTTTCAAGGGCGGCGTTTTGAATCTTCACCTGGGCGTCGGCCTGGGCGAGCTGGGCGTCCGCCTGGTCGAGGTCGGCCTGGGTGACGAGGCTTTTCTTGAAGAGCTCGCGCGTGCGTTCGGTGTTGAGCCGCGTCAGATCATAATTGGCCTTCGCGTTGGCCAGCTGGCCCTCGGCCTGGAGCACGTTGGCCTGATAGGTGGAGGGATCGAGCTGGGCCAGCAACTGGCCCTCCTTGACCGGCGAGTTCCAGTCCACGTACAGCTTGGAGATGATGCCGGAAATCTGGCTGCTCACGTTGACGTTGAGCACCGGTTCAATGTCACCGGTGGCTGTGACCACCTGGACGACATCGCCGCGTGCCACCGTGATGGTGGCATATTCCGGCGCTTTTTCGGAGCCGTGGGACCAGACATACCAGCCTCCGGCCGCCACGACGGCGACGGCCAGGAGCATGACCAGGGTTTTCCAAACACTCGAGCGGGAGGACGTTGCCATGAGAAGGGAAGCATTGCGCCGACGGGCCGGGCCAGGCAAGCCGCCCGGATGGCGTTTGCGAAGCTGGAAGGCACACATCAGCCAGGGCTAAGACGCGCGGCTTGCATGAAGGTAACAGAATTGCTGCCGATGACCGGCGGCTGGCCGGATCGCCCGGTCCTACCGGGCCCCGTAGGTCGCCCGCAGCGCCGCGGCGACATTGGCCGGCACGAACTTTGAGACGTCGCCGCCGTATTTGCTGACCTGCTTGACGAGGTGGGAGCTGGTGTAGCTGTAGTCCTCGTTGGGCATCACATAAATCGTTTCCACGGCCGGCTGCAGGTGACGGTTCATCAGCGCCATGTTGAACTCGAACTCGAAGTCCGACAT
>JBAZMN010000332.1:0-3398 GCA_041649735.1 Opitutaceae bacterium
GCCTCATCATCAACAATCTGGTGCAAAACGCGATCGACGCCACCGGCGCCGGCCGGCGCATCGCCGTGAACTTCCGCCACGACACCGGGGCCGTGAAAATCACCGTCGCCGATGAAGGCCCCGGCATCCCCGCGGAGCTGCGCGAGCATCTTTTTGAACCGGGACGCACCGGCCGGCCGGGAGGCTCGGGCCTCGGCCTCGCCATCAGCCGGCTGCTGGCCCGGCAGATCGGCGCCACCCTCGCGCTTGAATCCACCGGTCCGGCCGGCACGACCTTCAGCCTCACGCTGCCGGCCGCCGGCTGAATCTCAGTCCCCGTACCGGGTTTCTCCCTGGTGGCTTTGCATTCACCGCAGCGACCATCCCCATGCTTCATGCCAATCGCCCGTAGCATTTGGACTTTGGCGCGGCAGCGCCGGTAGGGACGGACCGCCGGGCCGTCCGTTCTGCTGGCCAGCAAAATCCTTATGGCGCGCCCAGTTCTGCTGGCCAGCAGAGCGCCCTACCTCGTCGGACCTGGCCCGATAGTCTATTTCCGATGGGCGATTGGTATCACACCCGATCTGGTTGGTTTGGCCCCGTCAATATCCGCAGGCCCCTTTGGGGGTGTTCTTTGGGGTATTCCACCGGAATCAGCATGCCGCCGCGTCAGTAATGGCCGTGCCGCTCGACCAGGCGGATGATTTCCAGGTAGGTTTTCCAGCTGACCTGCGGAGGCACGGAGTGATCCGAATGGTAGGCGTAGTTGCGGGCGGCCTTCCCCGCCGCGAATTTTGCCACCATCTCCGTCTCGATGAGGTCGAGGTCGTTCGTGATCATCTTCATCACATCGATGTTGCCGAAAAACGAAAGCCGGTCGCCGTGGCTCGGGCCCAGGGTGCGGATATCCATGCCCGCCTTGCATTCCAGCGGCTGGAGGCAGTCGAACCCCGCCGCAATGTAAAGGTCGATGACGGCGTTGACGTTCCCATCGGTGTGATAAATCAACTTCATGCCGTGCGCGTGCGCCCAGTCGGCCATCCGCTTGTGCTGCGGCCAGATGAGTTCGCGGTACATCGCCGGCGAGCACATCGTCGAGGATTTGAAGGCCATGTCGCCGTAAATCCAGAGGCCGTCGGGGCGGATGCCCGTGGCGAGCGCGGCGTCGAAGTTGCGCAGGATCACGTCGGTAAACGTCACCGCGACGTCCTCCACCCAGGCCGGATCCTCGGCCATGGCGATCAGCGAGATTTCATCGCCCATCAGGGCCCGGGTCTCCTCGAACGGTTCGACGCCGGTGAGATGCGTCCATTTCCCGTCGGCGTGAGCGCGGGCAAACTCGGCCTGGATCGCCGCCGGATCGATTTGCATCCAGTTCCGGAGCAGCGCCGGCTTGAATTTATCTTCCCAAACCTGGCGGGTCGCACACTCAAACCCCAGGTGCTCCGGCGTGCCGGATTTGTTTTTCCAGACGCGCAGGAGCTTCCCCTGGTTGTCGCGCACGACCTTCGTGTTCCCGTCTTCGGATACAATCCGCTCCTCCCCCGGGTAGATCGCGGGCCAGCACCAGCAAAGCTGGCCAAAGTCGGAACGCAACCGGTCGAGAACGGCATGATGGTCACCGGCCAGCCCTTCGCCCTGCCAGCGGGTGATGGTCTCGGGCCAGAAGGATTCGTGGCGGGGGATCCGGTCGTGGTCCCGGCGTTCCATCATGCGGTTGACGCGTTCGCGGCTGGTCAGGGGAGTCATCATGGCAAAAGGAGGCGAATTTCTGGCATGATTCAGCGCCGGGAGGAATTCCAAAAAGCGCCGGCCGGCTTCCGCCCGGCATTTTCGCCTTCAACCGGCCGGGCGGCCGGTTACAACCAGGGCATGCCCACCCTCGACGAAATCGTCGCCTATTGCGACCGCCGCACACACCGCGCCGCGTTCACCGACTACCCCGGCGCTGCCAACGGCCTGCAGGTGGCCAACCGGGGCCGCGTCACCCGGATCGGCGCCGCGGTCGACGCCGGTCTGGAGCCCTTCGCGAAGGCGGTCGCCGCGGGCGTGGATTTCCTGATCGTGCACCACGGGCTGTTCTGGGAGCCGCCGCGGCCGGTCACAGGGCTGCACTATCAGAAGCTCGCCGCGCTCCTGCACGGCAACTGCGCGCTTTATTCCAGCCACCTGCCGCTCGATGCGCACCCGCAGATCGGCAACAACGTCCGGCTCGCCCGCCAGCTGGGTCTCCGGCCCCGCCGCCCGTTCCTGGTGCACGAGGGCGAGGCGATCGGCTGGATCGCACCGAGCCGGCTCCGGCGCGCCGAGCTGCGGCGGAAGCTGGCCGCGCGCTATCCCCGGATGACCGCCCTCGAGTTCGGTTCGGTGGCGCCGCGCGCGGTGGCCTTCTGCAGCGGGCGCGGCACCAGCGCCGTGCGCGAACTGGCGGCCGCGCAGGTTGACACGCTGGTGACCGGCGAGCTGGGCGAGGAGTGGTTCAACCACGCCCAGGAGCACCGGCTCAATCTCTACCTCTGCGGCCACTATGCCACCGAGGTGCACGGCGTGCAGGCGCTGGCCGCCGAGCTCGCGCGAAAATTCCACCTGCCGTGGGAGTTCATTGCAACCGGCAATCCGCTCTGAATCTTCACGGGCGAGCGCAAAGAAAGCAGGACGGGAGCCAAAAGGATTCTTTCCTTCCCTCTGCTTCCTCTGCTAACTCCTGTCAGGTTTCCCCGTTCCCATGAAACAGATCGCCATCCTCAACGGCCCCAATCTCGACCGCCTCGGCAAACGCGAGCCGGAGGTTTACGGCCGGGCGACGCTCAAGGATCTGGAGAAAATGATCCGGGCCGAGGCCAAAAAACTCCGCGTGTCGCCCACCTTTTTCCAGTCGAACCACGAGGGCGCGCTCATCGACAAGCTCGGCGAGCTGGCCGACCGCCGGTTCGACGGCATCATCATCAACCCCGGCGGCCTCTCGCACACCAGCATCGCGCTCCGCGACGCCATTGCGGGCACGGGCCTCCCGGCGGTGGAAGTGCACATTTCCGACATCCGTCGGCGCGAGCCTTTCCGCCGCCAGTCCATCACCGCCGGCGCCTGCGTGGCCATGATCTGCGGCCGGGGGCTGCCGGGTTATGTCCTGGCCCTGCGCCGGCTGGCGCAAAGGTAGAAGCCGGCCCGCGGACGCCCCCGCCGCGAGCACGCCCGACCGACCCATGGCCGAAACGCTGCCCAACTTCTCCGCGCCGCGCTGGTTCGCCTGCCACACCAAGCCGCGGTGTGAGAAAAAATTCTCCGCGCTGCTCGCCGGGGAGCAGTTCGCGCACTACCTGCCGCTGGTGCCGAGCGTGCGCCGCTACCGGGACCAGACCAAGCGATTCACCAAGCCGCTTTTCCCCAGCTATGTGTTTGCCGAGATCCCGCCGGACCGG
>JBAZMN010000333.1:0-3397 GCA_041649735.1 Opitutaceae bacterium
GCCACGTTACATCAAGCGTCCCGAACGCTACACCCGCTTCATCAGTATCGGGGAGTCCGTTCCTGACATGGAA
Organism: Opitutaceae bacterium; assembly: GCA_041649735.1. Lineage (GTDB taxonomy): Bacteria > Verrucomicrobiota > Verrucomicrobiia > Opitutales > Opitutaceae > Fen-1467. The sequence goes on from JBAZMN010000333.1 coordinate 74, forward strand.
GTGCTGAACCTCAATCAGATGGTCCACTACGAGAAGGTGGAGCACAACGACGCGACGGGTATTCTTGTGCGAGACGCTGCGGGGCAAGTTCTGAATCGGGTTTACGACACTTTGTATCGCGTGACCTACGCCTACTGCGGCAAGCTTTCAATTGGAGTAAAGACGCCAACTGTCACTTACTCAGGCCTCTCGATGAGTTCCGGAGAACAACGGGTGTTTCGCGTGCTGGACGCAGTGTTTCGCGCACCCGATTACGGACTCATCTTGGTCGATGAAATAGACCTCTTCCTTCACCAAGACGCCCTCCAACGGCTGCTTGAGAAACTCCAAGACCATTGCGAAGCGAAACATAAACAACTAATTTTCACAACGCACTTCCCGCCCATTGCGGACATGTATGACAAGATGTGCATCTACACGCTAAACAGGGTGCCGACGAAGACGGTGATTTGGCGAGGATACTCATATGAGGCAATGCGGCACATCACCGGCAAGCAAGACCGGCCTATCTCCTGCTACGTGGAAGACGATGTTGCGGAGCAAATCGTCGCACGGATCGCAGCGCAGTTAACTATTCGGAAATTCGTGAGATTTGGTCATTACGGGCCAGCGGCGAATGCATTCAGCTTGTGCGCCGGACTGTATCTCTCTAAGGAATCGACTGCCCATACTCTCGCTGTTCTGGACGGAGATGTTTATGGTCCAAAAGGAGAGCGCAGAAACCGCGTAAAAGCGGTAATCACCGGCAATCAGCAGATCCACACGACTCAAAGAAATGAATTGCTGCGCTTGGTCCGCACGTTGAGCCCAATGAAGAACGCCGCAGGCCAGCTCTTGTCGCCTGAACAAGTTTTACATCGCATGCTCCATAGCCTCCCCGCTGCTGTTGTCCCAGCAGACCGCGCCGAGCTTCATGGAATTGCGCTGGGAATCGTCAATGTTCCGGAACGCCACGCATTCGTGAATAAGATCATCGAGCACACGGGAGAATCACGGGAGATTGCACTCTCAAAGATCGTCGAACTCGCTTCCCTTTCAAGCGAATGGAACTACTACACGCGCGTTATTCGGATATGGCTTTCCAAACAAAAAGCGAAACTAGGTTTGTAGTCATCGCCCCTTTGCCCCATGAACCTCAACGAATCCATCGTCGAAGACGCCGCGCTGGCCTGGCTCGCCGGGCAGGGGTACGCGGTGCTGCACGGCCCGGAGATCGCGGCGGGCGAGCCGGGGGCGGAGCGCCACGACCCGAACTATCGCGACGTGGTGTTGGATGGACGGCTGCGCCAGGCGCTCGCACGCCTGAACCCGGAACTGCCGGGGGAGGCGCTGGAGGAGGCGTACCGCCGGCTGATGCGCGTCGATGCGCCGTCGCTCATTGAACGCAATCGCGCTGTGCACCGGCTGCTGGTCGATGGGGTGACGGTGGAGTACCGCCGTCAAGACGGTTCCATCGCGGGCACCCAGGTGCGGGTGATCGACTTTGAGGTGCCGGAGACCAATGACTGGGTGGCCGTGAATCAGTTCACGGTGGCCGAGGGGCAGCACACGCGCCGGCCGGACGTGGTGCTGTTTGTCAACGGGCTGCCCATGGCGGTGATCGAACTGAAGAACCCCGCCGACGAGAACGCCACGATCGGAGCGGCGTTCCAGCAGCTCCAGACCTACCAGGCGCAGATTCCGGCGCTGTTCGCCACCAACGCGGCGCTGGTGGTCTCCGACGGGGTGCAGGCGCGCATCGGCGCGCTCGGGGCGGGCAAGGAATGGTTCAAGCCCTGGCGGACCATTGGCGGGCGCGAGGTCGCGGCCCCGGTCGTGTCCGAGCTGCAAGTGGTGCTGGAAGGGGTTTTTGAGAAGCGCCGCTTCCTCGACCTGCTGCGCCATTTTATCGTGTTTGAGGACAGCGCCGGCAACGGGGGCGGCGGCAAACTCGTCAAGAAGATGGCGGGTTACCACCAGTTCCACGCCGTGAACGTGGCGGTGGAGGAGACGCTGCGCGCGGCCCAGGCGGTGGCCGCGGACAATATGAGAGACCTGGAAGGGGGCTACGAGGCCGGACAGCGGCCGGGGGGCGGTCCCGGCGACCGGCGCGTGGGCGTGGTCTGGCACACCCAGGGCTCGGGCAAGAGCCTGACCATGGCCTTTTATGCCGGGCGCGTGATCCTGTGCCCGGCGATGGCCAACCCGACCATCGTGGTGCTGACCGACCGCAACGACCTTGACGACCAATTATTCGGCACCTTTGCGCGCTGCCGCGATCTGCTGCGTCAGCCCCCGGTCCAGGCCGCCGACCGCGCCGACCTGCGCGCCAAACTGGCCGTGGCCGCGGGCGGCGTGGTGTTCACCACCATCCAGAAATTCCTGCCCGAAGAAAAGGGCGACCGCTATCCGGTGCTTTCGGACCGGCGCAATATCGTGGTCATCGCCGACGAGGCGCACCGCAGCCAGTACGACTTCATCGACGGCTTTGCGCGGCACATGCGCGACGCGCTGCCGCACGCCTCGTTTGTCGGCTTCACCGGGACCCTGATCGAGAAGACCGATGCCAACACGCGGGCGGTGTTCGGCGACTACATCAGCGTCTACGACATCCAGCGCGCCGTGGTCGATGGGGCCACGGTGCCGATCTATTACGAGAGCCGGCTGGCCAAGCTGGAACTGAAGGCGTCCGAGCGGCCCAGGATCGACCCCCAGTTCGAGGAGGCTACCGAGGGCGAGGAGGTTGCGCGCAAGGAACTGCTCAAGGGCAAGTGGGCGCAGCTCGAAGCGGTGGTCGGCTCCGGGAACCGCGTCAAGCTCGTCGCCCGCGACCTGGTGGAGCACTTTGAGAACCGGCTGGCGACCATGGACGGCAAGGCGATGGTGGTGGCGATGAGCCGCCGGATTGCCATCGAATTGTACCGCGAGCTGGTGGCGCTGCGCCCGGAGTGGCACGGCGAGGATGACGACAAGGGCGCGCTGAAGGTGATCATGACCGGTTCGGCGTCGGACCCGCTGGAGTGGCAGCCGCACATCCGCAACAAGCCGCGGCGTGAGGCGCTGGCCGCCCGCTTCCGCGACCCGAAAGACCCGTTCCAGATCGTGATCGTCCGGGACATGTGGCTCACCGGCTTCGACGCGCCGAGCCTGCACACGATGTACCTGGACAAGCCGATGCGCGGACACGGACTGATGCAGGCTATTGCGCGGGTCAACCGCGTGTTCAAGGACAAGCCCGGCGGGCTGGTGGTGGATTACCTGGGGCTGGCCGAGGAGCTGAAGCAGGCGCTGGCGACGTACACGGAATCGGGCGGCACCGGCAAAACGGCCATCGACCAGGCCGAG
>JBAZMN010000334.1:0-3395 GCA_041649735.1 Opitutaceae bacterium
CTGTACCAGCTCACCGGCCTCGAGCGCGGCAAGATCGAGCAGGAATACCTGGAGCTTATCAAACTGATCGAGGAGCTGCGCAGCATCCTCGAATCCGAGGCCAAGCTGCTCGCCGTCATCAAGCAGGAGCTGCTCGAGCTGAAGGGGAAGTACACCCAGCCCCGCCGCACGGAGATCATCGACTCCCTCGCCGAGTTCCGGATGGAGGATGTCGTGCCCAACGAGGGCTGCGTCATCACCGTCTCGCACCAGGGCTTCATCAAGCGCACGCCCGTCGCCGACTACCGCTCGCAGCGCCGCGGCGGCAAGGGCGTCATCGGCACCGAGACCTACGAGGAGGATTTCGTCGAGCACCTCTTCACCGCCTCGACCCACGACTTCATCCTTTTCCTCACCAACACCGGCCAGTGTCTCGCCAAGAAGGTTTATGACGTGCCGGAGGGGGCGCGCACCTCGAAGGGCAAGTCCGTCACCAGTTTCCTCCGGCTGGCCGAGGGCGAGAAGATCGCCGCGATGATCTGCGTGAAGGAGTTTTCCGACCAGCTCCACCTCGTCATGGCCACCCGCAACGGCGTCACCAAAAAGACCAACCTGGCGGATTATACCAACGCCACCCGCGAAGGCGGCCTGCGGGGGATCAAGCTCGAGGCGAACGACACGCTCGTCGGCTGCGTGCTCACCACCGGCGAAAACGAGATCGTGCTGGTCAGCCACAAGGGCCAGGCCGTGCGCTTCAAGGAGGAGGATCTCCGCGACCAGGGTCGCGACACCGTCGGCGTCACCGGCATGCGCTTCAAGCTCAAGGACGACCTCGTGCAGGCCATCGAGGTCTGCGATCCCGCCGCCCGCCTGCTCGTCGCCCGCGAGGACGGCATCGGCAAGCGCACCCCCTTCGAGGACTACCGGCTCATCAGCCGCGGCGGCACGGGCGTGATTGCCATCGACCTGCCCGAGGACGGCTCGGTCAACGTCGCCGGCGCGCTCAGTGTGCGCGACCACGACGAGGTCATGCTGCTCACCGCCAAGGGCCAAAGCGTGCGCACCCGGGTGAAGGAAATCCGTGAGACCGGCCGCGGCGCCAAGGGCGTGAAACTCGTCGAACTCGGCGAGGGCGACAAACTGCTTTCCATCGCCCGCGTGGTCGAGACCGAGGAGGAGGAAGTCGCCGGCTCCACCCCGCCCGCCCCGGCTTCAACTCCCCCGGCCGCCGGCGCCTGAATCATTCGCTGCCGGGGCTGCGAAAGCGCAGGACCAGCCTGAATCCCACCTGGTTGGAGGGTGAGGCGTCGGCGCTGACCTGGGTGCGCCAGGCTGCGCGGCAATTCGCGGCCTTGGCCTGCCAGGAGCCGCCCCGCAGGTAGCGGTTCTGGCACCATTCCGACACGTTGCCATGCATGTCGTACAGGCCCCAGGCGTTCGGTTCGTAGGAGCCCACCGGCCGGGGCGTACCGCTGGCGGCGCGGTTGTAGTTTGCCACCAGATCGAGCGCGCCATCGCTGTCAATGTTGCTGATGTTCCGCCCGTTGTTGAACGAGGTCTGGGTCCCGGCGCGGCAGGCATATTCCCACTCGTCCTCGCCGGGCAGGTCCGCCACCAGGGCTCCGCCATACCGGGTGGCGAGGAGGCGGTTCAGCCGGGCGACAAATCCGTTGCCGCCGGCCACCGTCTGCCAGTCGACCTGGTCAATCGGCCAGGTGGGGTTGCCGCGCCAGTAGCTCGGGCTCCGCGGCATGACGCTGGTGAACTGCGCCTGCGTGACCTCGTAGATGCCGAGATAAAACGGTTTGGCGATGACGATGCGGTCCGGCAGCAGCTCGTTGGAGCGGCGCCCCAGTTCCTCCTTGGGCGAACCCCGTACGAACGCCCCGGAGTCGATGCGGAGCAGACGCACGCTGGCCGATTCATTGAGGGGCAGGTCGATGGCCGGCGGAAGCTGGGCGGGGTCGATGACGGCATCGTCCTTCAGGACATAGCTGAAGCCGGTGCGGGCCCGCCACTGCCCGGCCGTGAGGTTTTTCTCGTCAATCAGGCGCCCGGCGAGGGATTTTTCCGTTTCGCCTTTTTCCCCGGCGAGCGCGTCCCGCAGCCACTGTCCTTCCGCCGTCGTAACCGTGCCGGCGGCGAGAAACGGCTTCACTTTCTCCTGCCAGGGATCGCGTTTCTCGTGCGGATAAAGCTCCGTCTGGGTGCGCCACTGCTCCGGGGTGAGGGTTTTTGCCTCCACCAGCTGCCGGGCCAGCGCGGCCTCGGCCTCCCCTTTCGCGCCGGTCAGCGCGTCGTGCAGCCAGCCAAACTCCTTTTCGCGCATGATGTCCGCGGCCAGCAGGGGCCGGAGTTTGGCCACGGTTTCGTCGCGGGGCGCGGCCAGCGCGGTGTAGCCCCGCCATTCGTCGGGTGCGAGCGAGTGCTCGATGGCCAGGCGCGCCGCCAGGGTTTTTTCGCGCTCGCCCTGCAGTCCGCGCAACGCCGTGTTCAGGATTGCGCCTTCCTCAACCGTGATCCTCCCCGCGTCCACCAGGTCTTCCACCGGCGTCCTGGCCTCGCTGCCCCTGGGCGGAGGCACGGAGACTGTCGGCGAAGCGGCCGGAGGCGCTGACACTGCAGTTGGCGCTGTTCCGGCTGCACTCGCCGGCGACGGCGCGGCCGTCGATTTCGCCGGGGCCGCGGCCTGCGGCTGAGCCTTCACCGGTGATACCGGTTGGTTGAGTCTCCAGTAAATCACGCCGGCCGCCGCGATGGCCAGGAGGAGGCCGGCCGCAATCGCCCACTTGAGTCCCGGGCTTCGCCCGGACCCGCGCTCCTCTGCAGGAGTCACCGGTTTTCCCTCGAGCATTTCGCGCAACGCCCGGGCGGTGGGCGGCCGGGCGGTCGCATCCTTGGCCAGGCAGGCCGCCACGGCTTTTTCCCATTCCGGCGGGATCGGCTTGCCGGGATGCTCGAGTTCCTGGCGCCGTGCCGACATGGTTGGCGGCACCTTGGCCAGGGTCTGTTCACGGATGGCCCCGCGGAAAAACGGCGGTTCGCCCGTCAGAAGGTCGTAGATGGTCGCACCGATGCTGTAGATGTCGTCAAAGGGCACCGCCTTTTCGCCCATCGTCTGCTGCGGGCTCATGTACGGCGGCGTGCCCGCGCTGTTGCGCGTCACGCGGTTGACGGTGTCGGCCACGGTGCGGCCGATGCCGAAGTCGCCCACCTTCAGTTCGCCGCGCTCGTTGAGCATCAGGTTGGCCGGCTTGATGTCGCGGTGCACGACCTTCTGCTGGTGGGCATAGTGCATGGCGTCGCACAGCTGCGTCACCCACGGCCGGATGTCCTCGATCTCAAAGAACCGCCCCGGCCGCTGCGCCTTCAGCTTGTGGAGATTGGTGCCGTTGACGTACTCCATCGAGATGGCG
>JBAZMN010000335.1:0-3380 GCA_041649735.1 Opitutaceae bacterium
CTTTCCCATTGCACCCAGCGGAACGGCAGACTTCATCCGCTATGCCGTAGCCAAGCAAAGCTGTCATTCTTTGAAGCTGTCTAGCGGCGCCGGTATATCCCAGACGATCAGCGGCCTGACCCCCAACACGACCTATCGTGTTCGCATGTTCATGCGCTCCGACAACCTCTCGGAATGCCAGTTGGGCGTACGGGATTTTGGCGGCGAGGACACTTCCAAGTCCGGATCCTCGCACGACTGGTCCGAGGTGACCTTCACCTTCAAGACCGGCAGTTCCAACACGTCCGCCGTCCTCTATATCTCCAAGCCAGCCAGAAATTCAATTTGCGACGGTTTCGCCTACGTGGACGACGTGGGATTGACGGAGGAACCGGCGGTGCCGGTGGTGCCGAACATTCCGGTCTCTGATTATTTTGAAACGCCTCCTTGGGTCATTCCGATCCGCTGAGCCAAGAGGCCATGTTGACCCGCCGCAAATTCATCATGTCCGCTCCTGCCCAAAACCCCGAGGGTGAAGGGCGCAGAGGAAATATCCCCAGGCTGGCACAAGCCGGGAATGAAGCCGGGACCGGGGTGCAGTCGCCGCTCGATGGGCCTGGTTCCACCGGATCAAAACCCGGCGGCCGCTGACCGCGGTTTCCTGCGAATCCCCCAAAAGAAAAAGGCGCGCTCCGGAGAGCGCGCCTTGAAGTGTTGGTCGGAGAACCTTGCCCCGCTGAAGCTCCCGAAGGAGCGACGGCGGGTCAGTAATCCATGCCGCCCATGCCGCCGCCGCCCGGAGGCATCGCCGGAGCTTCCTTCTTCTCCGGAATCTCCGTGATCATGGCTTCGGTGGTGAGCAGCAGTCCGGCGATCGAGGCCGCGTTCTGCAGCGCGGTGCGGGTGACCTTGGTCGGGTCGACCACCCCGGCCTTGACGAGGTCCTCGTATTCGCCCGTGGCGACGTTGTAGCCGAAGTTGCCCTTGTTTTCGGCCACCTTCTGGGCCACCACGCCGGCTTCGACCCCGGCGTTGGCGCAGAGCATGCGGATCGGGTACTCGATGGCGCGACGGACGATCTGCGAGCCGATCTTCTCGTCACCTTCGAGCTGGAGGTTGTCGATGACCTTGGCGCAGCGCAGCAGCGCGACGCCGCCGCCGGCGACGATGCCTTCCTCGACCGCGGCGCGCGTGGCGTGGAGGGCGTCCTCGACGCGGGCCTTCTTCTCCTTCATCTCGGTCTCGGTCGAGGCGCCGACATTGATGACGGCGACACCACCGGCGAGCTTGGCCAGGCGTTCCTGCAGCTTCTCGCGGTCATAATCGGAGGTGGTCTCGTCGATCTGACGGCGGATTTGCTTCACGCGACCCTGGATGTCGGACGACTTGCCTCCGCCCTCGACGATGGTGGTGTTTTCCTTGTCGACGGTGATGCGCTTGGCCTTGCCGAGGTCGCTGATGGTGACGTTCTCGAGCTTGATGCCGAGGTCCTCGGTGAGGCAGCGGCCACCCGTGAGGATGGCGATGTCCTCGAGCATGGACTTGCGGCGGTCGCCAAAGCCGGGGGCCTTGACGGCGCACACATTGAGCGTGCCGCGGATCTTGTTCACCACGAGGGCAGCGAGGGCCTCGCCCTCGACCTCCTCGGCGATGACGAGGAGCGGCTTGCCGCTTTTGGCCACGGTCTGGAGCAGGGGGAGCAGGTCCTGCAGACTCGTGATCTTTTTCTCGTGGATGAGCACATAGGCGTCCTCGAGCACGGCCTCCATGGCCTCGACGTTGGTGGTGAAATAGGGCGAGAGGTAACCCTTGTCGAACTGCATGCCCTCGACGACCTCGAGCGTGGTCTCAATGGACTTGGCTTCCTCGACGGTGATGGTGCCGTCCTTGCCCACCTTGTCCATGGCATCGGCGATGATCTTGCCGATGGTGTCGTCCCAGTTGGCCGACACGGTGGCCACCTGGCGGATCTCCTCGCGGTCATTCACCTTCTTGGAAATCCGGGCGAGCTCGGCGACGGTGGCCTCGACGGCCTTGTCGATGCCGCGTTTCAGGTAAATCGGGTTCGAGCCGGCGGTGACGTTCTTCAAACCCTCGCGATAGATGCTCTCGGCGAGCAGAGTGGCGGTCGTGGTGCCGTCGCCCGCGGCGTCCGAGGTCTTGGAGGCGACCTCCTTCACCATCTGGGCGCCCATGTTTTCATAGGGATCGGGGAGCTCGATCTCCTTGGCCACGGACACGCCGTCCTTGGTGACGGTGGGGGAGCCGTATTTCTTGTCGATGACGACGTTGCGGCCCTTGGGCCCGAGGGTCACCTTGACCGCGCGGGAGAGCAGCTCCACGCCGCGCAGGATTTTCTGGCGGGCGGCTTCGTCGAACAGAAGTTGTTTAGCAGGCATGATTGATAAAGTTCAGGGTTCAGAGTTCAGGGTTGAGAGTTTTTGCGGCTCAGTTGAGCACGCCGAGGATGTCATCCTCGCGCACGAGCGTGTATTTCTTCTCGTCGATTTTTACCTCGGTGCCGCCGTATTTGCTGATCAGCACGCGGTCGCCGACCTTCACTTCGAAGGGACGGACCTTGCCGTCTTCGTCCCTCTTGCCGGTGCCAAGGGCGATGACCTTGGCCTCCTGGGGCTTCTCCTTGGCGCTGTCCGGGATGATGATGCCTCCGCGGACCTGCTCTTTTTCCTCGATGTGTTCCACGAGAACACGATCGCCGATGGGCTTGATTTTGACGTTAGCCATAATGGTTGGGTTGGTTTTTTGGGTTGAGAGATTGATGACTGCGGGGAGGGAAAATGGGCGCCTCCGGGCTGGATCAGAACGGAGGCGCGCAAAGGGGAAAGGTTACTTCTTCTTGTCGTCGACCACCTCGAAGTCGGCGTCGACCACATCGGCCTTCTTTTCGCTCTTCTTTTTCGGCTCGGCCTGGGCGGCGCCGGTGGTGTCGCCCGCGGTCGCGCCGGCGCTGGCGGCCGCCGCCTGCTGCGCCTGTGTGTAGATTTCGGCGCCGAGCTTCGTGAGGTTCTCAATCGCCGCGCGCATCCGGCCGGCATCGTTGCTCTCGAGGTCCTTTTTCGCGTCGGCCAGGCCGGCCTCGATCCTGGACTTCATGTCGGCCGGGAGCTTGTCGCCGGCGTCCTTAACCGTCTTCTCGAGCTGATAGATCACCGAGTCGAGCTGGTTGCGCGCCTCGATCTGCTCGCGGCGCTGCTTGTCCTCATCGGCATGGGACTCGGCCTCCCGGGTCATCTTCTCGACCTCGTCCTTGGAGAGGCCGGACGAGCCCTGGATGGTGATCTTCTGCTCGCGGCCGGTGCCCAGGTCCTTGGCCGAGACGTGCAGGATGCCGTTGGCGTCGATGTCGAAAGTCACCTCGATCTGCGGGGCGCCGCGCGGCG
>JBAZMN010000336.1:0-3378 GCA_041649735.1 Opitutaceae bacterium
ACTTCGTGGGTGACCGACAACCGTAACCCGGACCGGATCCGCTACGACCGCGGACTGGTGCGTGCCAGCGGGATCGAGGCCGGGAAATTTCCCGAGATCGTGCCCTGCACGACAGTCCTGGGCGGCCTGAAGGCCGACGTGGCGGCCGCGCTGGGGCTGACCACGGAGGTGCAGGTGGTGGCCGGCTCGATCGACAACACCGCGGCGGCGATCGGCGCGGGTGCCGTGGAAGACTTCGTGACGCATCTGTATGTCGGCACCTCGTCGTGGATGGCGGCCCACGTGCCGTTCAAGAAAACCGATGTGTTCGCCTCGCTGGCGTCCGTGCCCTGCGCCCTGCCGCAGCGCTATCTCCTGACGGCGCTGCAGGCGACCGCCGGGGGCAACCTGGCATTCCTGCGCGACAACATCCTCTATCACCAGGACGAGCTCCTGCTGGAGGAGAACGTGCCGGACGTGTTCAAGATTCTGGATCAGATGGCCGCGCGTGTCCCGGCCGGCAGCAACGGCGTGATCTACACGCCCTGGCTCTGGGGCGAACGCGCGCCGGTGGAGTCGCGCAGCCTCCGCGCCGGCTTGTACAATCTGTCTTTGCACAACACCCGGGCGGACATCATCCGGGCCTTTTTCGAGGGCGTGGCCCTGAACACCCGCTGGCTGGTGGCCCCCTTCGAAAAATTCCTGGGGCGCAAACTGACGTCGATCAACCTGGTCGGCGGAGGCGGCAACTCCGACGTTTGGTGCCAGATTTTCGCCGACGTGCTCAACGTCGAGATCCGGCAGGTCCGGGACCCGATCCAGGCCAACGCGCGCGGCGCGGCCTGGATTGCCGCCGTCGGGCTGGGCGAAATCGCCTTCAGCGACGTGCCGCGGCTGGTGGAGTTCAAGGGCCGGTATGCGCCGCAGGCCGGAAACCGCGCACTCTACGAGGAGCGGTTCGCGGCGTTCACGCAGATCTACCGGCAGATGAAGGGCGTCTACCGGCGGCTGAATCCCTGAGCCGGCCGGAAACTACTTCAGCTCGTATTCCTTCAGGAACGCCTGCTCGTCGCTGCGCTTCCACTGCTTCGCCGGCGTCAGCGGGATCGGACGGATGTGCGGATAGAGGACGATTTTGCCCTCCGTCTCCGTGTTTTTCACCATCTCGAGCGCCCGCGGCGCCTGGTCCAGGCTGCCGACCATCGACATGTGCAGCCCCGGATCGAATTCGCCGGCCGCGACCATGCGCATGGTCTCGACGATGTCGGCGGGGGTGCCGCCGCTCGAGCCGACGACCCGGATGTCGTCGTAGTGGACCCGCAGGGTGTCGAGGTCGATGACGTGTTCGCCCTTCTTCAGCCCGCCGAAGAGATTCAAGGTGCCGCCGCGGGCGAGCCAGGCCTGGGCCTGGATCTGCAGACTGCGGACACCGACGGCCACGATGATGTCGTCGGCGCCGAGCCCGCGGCTCGCCTGCTTCAGGGTGGCCAGCCCCGCCTCGTTGGTCAGCGCGTGCAATTCCACGCCGGCGGCCTTGGCGCGAGCCGCCAGCACGTCGCGGACCCATTGCAGCCGCGCCTCGGAGAGGTCGATCACGATGAGGCAGCGCGGCTTGAACCGCAGCGCCGCCTCGGCATGCATGCGGCCCATGGGACCCGCGCCGACGATCAGGGTGACGCCGCCGGGCAAAAGGCCCAGCCGGGGTTCGCGCGGCGAGGCCGGCGTCTTTTGAAAGATGTGAATGTGGCGGTCCTGTCCGGAAATGGCGCAGGAAATCGGCTCGCAGAGGGCGGTCGAGAAAAACGACATCTGCGGATCCGGCAGCGGCAGCACGCAGCCGGCGGCGATCGTCTCCTCGGTCACGAGCATGTACTGGGCGAGATGCCCCGGCAGGGTGTAGCCCACGGCCACCTTGAGCATGCCCTCGCCGTGATTGCGGAAGCGTTCCCGGTGGTTGATCGGCGGATGATCGACCGCCGGCTGGATGCAAAAACGCTGGCCGACGGGGAAACGGTCGCGCACCTCCTTGCCGGCGGCGACGACCGTGATACAGCCTTCGTCGCCGAGCTGAGCGGGATACTTGGCCAGGTCGATGCCGTTGATGAAGGTGTGCTCACTGCCCTGGGCGATGATCTTCAGGTTCGAGGCGCAGACGCCGGCCGCGTCGACCCGGGCGAGAAACTGGCGGTCGTTGGGGGTCGGAACCGGCACCTGTTCCACCTTGAGATTTTCGAAGCCGGTGCCGTGCAACCGGACCGCCTGCATGGTGCGGGGAATGTTCATGATCCTTGCTCCTTGGTTTTCAATTTTGCCTGGGCTTCCGTGATCAGATTGATCAGCCGGGCCTTCCGGCCGGGCGGCTGGTCCTCAGTCGTCCACAGCTCCTGTAATTGATCGGCCGCGCTCTTGGGGGAGGCCAGCGCCTCCAAGGCCGCCGCTGCGCCAAGGGCAAAACGCCCCGGCGTGACGCCCGCATCCAGCGCCAGCCGCATCGTCCCGATCAGACGGTCCTCCCACGCCAGCTTGCGGCGGGGGTCGCGGGTGACGCGGTCCGTGCGGTCGCGGAGGTAGGGATTGGTCATGCGGACCATGAGGTCGTCGACATACGCCCGGTAGCCATCCGGCGTGAACAACGGATCCAGGTCCCGATACCGGGCAATCAGCGCCGCCCCGGATTCCTCCAGGAACGCCTCCCGCGCGAAAGTCATGAGTGCCGCATCGCCGGCCGCGTCGGACATGAAGCGGCAGCGCCGGTGCAGCAGCAGGTAGCCGAGGAGCGCGTGCACCGCGTTGTGGCCGTAAAGTTTGGCCTCCTCGAACGGCAGCAGGTCGGGCTTCTCGACGAACACCCCGATCCCCCGCTGGAAACCCGGCAGGTCGATCCGCGTGATCAGGATGCGGTTGAACTCCTCGACCAGCAGCGCGCGGGGAAAATCATCGACGAGACGCGCCAGGCCGTCCGCGGCGATCTCGGCTGGTTCGACGATCACTCCGCTCATCTTCCCGATCACCGTGTTGAGAATCTGGCTGGAACGGCGGACGGCCGCCCGTTCCGACGCCCCGAGCGCCGCGTCGCACAGCTCCTGCAGAATCTCCGCGGCGTGGTTGTTGTTCTCCGCGGTGTACACGACGCAGGGCGGCAGGTCCCGGCGCGTCGCCTTGGCCTTCAGCGCCCCGGCGATCAATCCCGCCACCGATGGCTCGCCCCGCCGGTAGAAGTCGACGCTCGGCAGCGCGGTGGCGATCTCCGCCGCCCCGGCCAGCGCCTGCTCCAGCGCCTGCCGGTCGGCCGGCACCGTGGGATTGAAGATCTCCACGCCCCGCACCTCCCGCACTTCGATGCCCTTCGGCGTGGCGACGTTGACGCGGTAGCGGCCCTGGGCGCGGCGCACCGCGGCG
>JBAZMN010000337.1:0-3363 GCA_041649735.1 Opitutaceae bacterium
GGACCTTCTCGACAAGATCGCCGACGAAACCATCGCCACCGATCCCAAGCAGATCCGCGCCTTCATGGAGAAGACCGGACATCCCGCGCTCAAACTGCCCGATCTGGGGGCGACCGCGTCCACCGCGGCGAAGGCCCCGCCGGCCGCCGCATCGAAGCCCCCGCCGGCTCTCGAAGCGGCTGCGGTCCAAGCAACTCCACCGGCGGCACCGGCGGCGGAACCGAAACCCGACGGGATTCCGTCCGACTGGATGGCACAAATCAAGGCGAAGACCCTGGAGGAATTTAAGCGCGCCCTCGAGGCCGCATCTCCCGAGGATCTCCTGCGCGGGGTCATGGAGGCGCTCAACCGGAAGCCCGCCGGGAATGCGCCCGCCCCGGCGCCGGCGGCGCCCGTCGTCGCTGCGCCGAAAAGTCCGCCCGCCGCCGTCTCTTCGGCCCGCGAGCGCCTGGCGGCCGTGACGGCCTTTCCCGTCCGCAAGGAGCGCTGCGAAGTCCCGGTTTGCACGGTCAAACTCGGCGCGTTGCGCTCGGAAGGCGGCACCCGCGGGCGGACCTACCGCATCGGCGGCGCCACCGCCATGCCCTTCCATCTGTGGGAGGGCGAAATGCCGAACCGGCCGCTCGTCGCCCTGGAGGTGTTCGATGCGGTCAGCGAGAAGTATCCGCGGGTGTTGCGCGAGTACTACGGCGACCTGTTGCTCCATCCGGCCGAGATGGCGAAGGTCTGCGTCGAAAAACACGGCGCCGACCTGATCAATGTGCGGCTGGAAGGCACGCATCCGGAAAAAGGCAACCGCACCCCGGAGCAGGCCGTGGAACTCGTCAAGTCGGTGCTCGCGGCCGTGGACGTGCCGCTGATCGTCACGGGGCACAACCACTTTGACCGGAACAACGACGTGATGAAGGCCATCGCCGCGGCCTGCGCGGGCGAAAACCTCCTCCTCAATTGGGTCGAGCAAAACAACTACCGCACCATCGCGGGGGCGGCGATGGGCTACGGCCACTGCGTCGTTTCCCAGAGTCCGATCGACGTCAACATCAGCAAGCAGATGAACATCCTGCTCACCAACATGGACCTCAAGCGCGAGCAGATCGTGATCGATCCGCTGACGGGGGCCATGGGTTACGGGATCGAGTACACGTATTCGGTGATGGAGCGGATCCGCCTGACCGGTCTCAGCGGCGATCCGATGCTGGCGCTGCCGATCATCGCCTGCCCCGGCCAGGAATGCGCCAAGATCAAGGAGCTGCGGGCCGCCGAGGCGGACATGCCGGTGTGGGGCGACCTGCAGCGGCGGGCCACGCTCTGGGAATTGACGACCGCCCTGAGCCTGCTCTACGCGGGCGCGGACATCCTCATCATGTACAATCCGGAGGCGGCCGCCGCCCTCCGCCGCACCATCACGCGCCTGATGGACCAGGGCCCGGCGCAACCCGCCCGGCCGTAGAAGGAGACCACCATGGCTCTGACTGGTTTACAGATTCAAAAACTCCTGCCGGCCACCAACTGCAAGGAATGCGGTTCCAACACCTGTCTGGCGTTTGCCATGAAGCTGGCGGCCAAAAAAGCCGAGCTGGCCCAATGCCCCTACGCCTCCGAGGAGGCCAAGCGCGTGCTGGGGGCGGCCAGCGAGCCGCCCGTCCGCTGCCTCGAACTCGGACCGGACCGGGAGCTGAAGCTTGGCGGCGAGGTCGTGCTTTACCGCCACGAAAAGACCTTCGTCCACCAGACCGCGCTGGCCCTGAACCTGAATGATACGGATGCGCCGGAATCCATCGAGAAGACCCTCAAGACCGTCTCGGAATATCTTCTGGAGCGGGTCGGACAAAAACTCCGGCTGGACATGGTCGCCGTCACCCAAAAAGGCGCCGACGCGAAGGCTTTTGCCGCCTTGGCCGGCCAGGCGCAGAGCCGGACGAAACGGCCGCTGGTCCTGCGCAGTCCGGACGTTGGCGCCCTGACCGCCGCGGCCGCCGCCGTCAAGGGCAGCCGCAGCGTCTTGTGCGCGCCCACGCCCGAGGCCGCCGCCCAGCTCTGGCGCGTGGCCAGGGAAAACGGCCATGCCCTGGCCCTGACGGCGCCGGACCTCAACCGGCTGGTGGCACTGGCGGCCGAGATCAAGGCGCAGGGCTTCAACAACCTGTTCCTGCAGTTCACGCCTGGCTCCCTGGCGGAACAGTTCCAGACCAATTCCATCGCCCGCCGGGCCGCGCTCAAGGACGGCTGCAAGCCCCTCGGCTACCCCACCCTGCGTTTCGTGGACACCGGCAATCTGCTGGACGACACGATCGAGGCGACCAGTGAAATCACCAAATACGGCGGCATCTGCGTGCTGCCGGGTTTTGACGCCGCCCAGGTCGCCTCGCTCATGACCCTGCGGCTCAACCTCTACACCGATCCGCAGAAACCGATCCAGGTCGAACCGAAAGTCTACGCGATTGGCGAACCGAAGCCCGATTCCCCGATCTTCGTGACAACCAATTTTTCGCTCACCTACTTCATCGTCTCCGGCGAGATCGAAAACTGCGGCCTCAGCAGCTGGCTGGTCGTGCCCGAATGCGAGGGCATGAGCGTGCTCACTGCGTGGGCCGCGGGCAAGTTCTCCGGCGCCACCATTGCGAAGTTCATCAAGGAGGCCGGTCTCGAGCAGCAGGTCAGCCGGCGGGAACTCGTCATTCCCGGCTATGTGGCCCAGATCAGCGGCGAACTGGAGGAGAGCCTGCCGGGCTGGAAAGTGCTGGTTGGTCCCCAGGAAGCCGGCGATCTGGAAAGCTTCGTCAAGAGCCGGTTGCAATGAAGCGCCCGCCCACGGCGCCGAGTGCCGCCGGCCGGGTGACGGCCCTCCCCCCAACCTCCCCCAACCAGCCCGCTGATCCACCGTGTGATGAGCGCATCCCATGCCGAAGGTTGAATTCCGTCCCTCGCAGAGAGCGATCCCGGTGCCGCCGCAGACCGTGTTGCTGGACGCGGCCCGGCAGGCGGGAGTCGAGATCGAATCCTCCTGTGGCGGTGAGGGAACCTGCGGCCAGTGCCTGGTCCGCGTCGTCAAGGGCGAGGTCGATTCCCGCAGCCTCGGCACGCTGCCCCAGGCCGCGATCGCCGAAGGTTACGTCCTGGCCTGTGCGACGCACATCCGGCAGGAGGATCTCATCGTCGAGGTGCCGCCGCAGGCGGAACTCAAGGGCGGAAAATTTGCCTCGGAAAACGAACCGCATCTGGTCCGGCAGGAGCTGCTGCCCAAACAGTGGGAGTTCGATCCCCTGGCCGTGAAGTGGCGGCTGGCCGTGGCGCCACCCCGGCTGGAAAGCGGAGTCTCGGATCTCGACCGTCTGACCCAGGCCATCCAGCACGACTGGGGCC
>JBAZMN010000338.1:0-3350 GCA_041649735.1 Opitutaceae bacterium
ATATCGAAGGCGTGGCCGGGCTGAATGGAGGCGACCGCCGGCACCAGCTCCGCCTCCACCGCGCCTTTGCGGACCGACTGGGCGGCGGCCGACAGCAGGACCAGGGCAGATGCGAGGATCGCCGTGATGCGGACAAACAACCAGGACTTCATGACGGAAATGATCGGAGGTTGGGAGGATTCTGGCAGAGAGATCCGGCGCATGGGAGATCTTCCCTGCGCGATCCGCTGCCGGCGGCTTGGCTTCGTCAGCCTGGCTTCAGTTGCAGCCGCAGCCGCTGCCACCGACCCCGCGGCCGCCGGTGGCGGATTCACGCGAGAAGTAGACGTGCTCGGCGTCGGCGATGGCCAGGGGATCGCGATCGGGGTTCATGGTCACGTCGGCCAGCGTGCCCCGTTGCCAGGGTTTCACCCGCACGAGGTTGGGGTTCGTGCAGCCACTCAAGGACGAGAATCCGAGCGCGGCCAGCAGCAGCGCCCAAAACAGGCGGATCGCGGAGGAGGTCATGATGGATTGGTTTTTTCGGTCAGCAGCGTGTCGATCTCTTTGCGGATCTCCTGTTCGCTCTCTTCGCCGTGGTAGCCCTCGTGGACAAAGCGGACCCGGCCGTCGGTCCCCAGGAGGTAGCACGTCGGCATGGTCGGCACGTTGACCTCGTTGACGAGCTGCTGTTTGGCGTCGCGGAGGGTGACGAACGGGGGCTTGAGTTTCTTGACGAAAGCCTGGTACGCCGCCTGGTCCTGATCCACGCTCACGGCCACGATGATGAGGCCCTTCGGGGCATAATCGGCGTAAAGCTTGGCGTAGGCGGGGAAGGACGCCTTGCACGGGGCGCACCATGAGGCGCAGAAGTCCACCAGCACGATCTTGCCGCTGGTGGCCGGCAGCTCGCCGCCGGATAGTCCGGCGGCATCGAGGGCGGGGAATGCGTCGCCGACTTTCACACCGGCGAAGGCGGCGGCCGGGAAAAGCCCGAGCAGCGCCGCGAGGGCGAGACATTGGATGGGTTGATTAGTTGGTCGTGACATAGTGAAAAAATCCCCTCGTTTGGGCCCGGGCCCCGTCGGCGACCAGCAGGCCTTCGGCGCCGGGGAAGGACTGGATGAAGGCGATGCCCTGCGGCACGCCGAGGACGAAGGCGGTGGTCGAGAGCACGCCGGCCTGGAGGCAGGTGTCGGCGATGACCGTGGCCTGGCTGCAGCCGTTGGCGACCGGGTGGCCGGTGCGTGGGTCGATGATGTGCCCGTAGCGGCGGCCGTTGAGCTTGAAACAACGAATGTAATCGCCCGACGATGCGACGCCGCGGCTGCCGCGGAGGCCGAGGCTGTCCCGCCAGGTGCCGGGCTGATCGGGATTTTCCAGGCCGACATGCCAGGCGGGCCGGCCCGGCGGCGCGCCCAGCACCCGCAGGTCGTGGCCAAAATCCACCAGCACGTCGGCGAGGCCGTGATCGGCCGCGATCTGCGCCACGATGTCGACGGCGTATTCCTTGCCGAAGCCGCCGAAATCAAGCGCCATGCCGGGTTCGGGCAAAAAAATCCGGCCCGGCTGGCGCTGGACCTTGGGCCAGCCGACCAGCCGGCTCGCCGCGGCGATTTCCTCGGGTGAGGGCAGGCGCGGTTCGGAGGCTTTCCAGTTCCAGAGCCGGATGAGGGGCAGGGCCGTCGGATCGAGCACGCCCTGAGTCATGAGGTAGAGGCTGTCGCAGAGCGCGAGGAGCAGCTCCATTTCCGCGTCGACCTCGATCCAGTCGCGGCCGGCCGCCTGGTTGATGCGGCTCACGAGGCTGTCGGGACGGAACCGGGAATATTTGGCTTCAAAGGCCTGGACCCATCCGACGGCGGCGCGTTCGAACCGTTCGTCGCGTCCGGCTTTGTCCGGAGGAGCATACTGCACCTCGCACGTCGTCCCCAGCGCCGGAAACGCCAGCTTGCGCAGCGGGCGGCTGGTCACGGCGGCCGTCGCGGAACGTTGGGATGGGGCGAGCACGGTCATGGCGGAGTGGGCAGCCGCGGTCACCACGAAAACTGCGTGCCCGCGGTGAGGATGTTGGCATGGGCGAAGGCGCTTTGGGGCGTGACGCCGTCCTTGCCGCGCATGTCGTAGCGCTCGTAGGCGACATTCAGCTCCAGCCACGGCCTGACCGTCCACACCGCCTTCATCGCGGTGGAGGTGGTGCGCATGGCGGACAGCCGGTAATCGGAGGAGTAAAACGGTCCCTGCGTCTGCGGCGGCCCGGCGACAGGCTCGATCGTCGTCTGGTCGAGGTTGTAGTGGTAAAAGTCGGCGGCGTTCTGGTCATAGAAGCGCAGGGCCGGCTCCAGGCGGAGGTGGGGGCCAAGCCGTTGAATCCAGCTGACCGACACGGTGTGGGCGTTCATGCCGTACGTGTCGTGATAGAAACGGTAGCTACCCTCGAGGGCGGCATGGAGGGCGACGAAGGCGTGGTTCACCGTGGCATAGGCGACCCATTTCCGGCGCTCCGCGGGGCGGTTTTCCGCAGAAGTCACCGGCAGGAAGACCCCGGGGAAAACTTCGACGGTCTTGAGCACCAGCTTGTAGGGATCACTCAAATAGCCCCGCGCCCGATCGGTGGAGATGTTGAAGGAAATCGTGGTTTGCGGATCAAGAACCTGGCTGATGCCCACAATCGCGTCGTAGGTGCGCTTCGAAACCCAGTCCGGCTGGTAGAACACCTTCACGCGATCATCGGTGCCGGCGATACCGACGAGCAGGGTGGTGTTCTTTTCGTTGAAATCGGTGGTGGTATTGAGCGAATAGCCGTTGGAAAGGTAATCGCTCTCCAAGCTGTGAGCGTAGCCGAGGCTGACATTGAGGCGGGGGAATTGATGTGAGAGGGTGGTGTTCCACGCCTTGCGCCGGTCGTGCATCTCGGAAAGGGGCACCTGGTCGCTGCCCGCCGGCGCCGGTTCACCGTTGGGCGTGGCGCCGGCAATGGCGTCGATCACTCCCTCCGCCGTCAGGTGCGTGTCGGTGCCGAGATCCTGGCTGGCGAACACACTGTGGGTGGTCACGGCGATGCGGCCGTCGGTTTCGCGATAATCTTCGTACTTGTAGCTGAGGGCATCCTCGGCGCGGGTGCCCCGTGGCGTCATCAGCATCAGCCAAAGGGCAAAGCCAAGACTGAGACTGAGGGACCTGAATCTGGGTGCTGGAGTCGGAGTCATACGATGTGATGGAGGAAGGCGAGGGTGCGGGAAGACTGGACTGGCGGGAAATCAGGATCGAGCTGGGGCCAGGGAAGGCCGGGCCGGGCGTCTGTCCCCGTGGCCGACGCGGCGCAATTGGGGGACGACGCCCGGCCCGGCCTTCCCTGGCCCCAGCTCGAT
>JBAZMN010000339.1:0-3328 GCA_041649735.1 Opitutaceae bacterium
CCCGGTCAAAGTCAACCTGAAGATCGATTGGGCCGCGTTGGGGATTGATCCGACGCGGGCCAAAATTTCAGCGCCGGCCATCGAGCAGTTCCAACCGGCGGCGTTATTCGAGACGGGAAAACCGATCACCGTGGAACAGCGGAAGGGCTGGCTGCTGATCCTTGAAGAGAAAGCGAAATAACAGGAGGACGGTTCACATGCGGCGCCCCTTTGGAAATTTTACCTTGATAGAACTGCTGGTTGTTATTGCCATTATCGCCATCCTGGCGGCATTGCTTCTGCCTTCGCTGAAGCACGCCCGCAGCCTGGCCAAAAGAGTCTCATGCCTGAATACCATGAGGCAACTCGGACTGGGCTGCCTCATGTATGCCGGAGACAACCAGGTGCTCCCGGGGCAGAACCATCAGGAAGGGGATTTGGCTTACCTGTACCGTCCGTGGAGGACGATTCCGGAAGGGGCGTCGTGGCTTGGGCAAATCCGTGGCAACATCGGATTCAGCGGCGACATTCTTTGCCCGGACCTCAAAAGTAAACCGGCCAACGCCCCCGGTGGCGCCCTCTGGTATTATGAAAACTGCATGAACAACTATCAGTACAATGGCGAACTGTCAAACACCGGCGTCTATGAGATGAAACCTTATGGCATGAACCCTGTCGCCGTTAAAATGCCCTCACACTGCATCATGGTGTGGGACCTGTCTCAGTGGGCCTGCTGGGGACGTTCTTATCCCGGCATCCTCTACAATGCAAGCTACAGCAACCCACAGACAGAATTTGGCTATTATCCGTCAGGCTGGCTGGATAGTAACCAACTTCCGAGTGACGGCGGCGTTACCGGCTACACCATCAACTCGGTCAACCACGCGGGGTTCGCCAACAGCATATTCGTGGACGGACACGGACAGGCGGATAAATACACCACTCTTACCGGGGCCAATTTCATGCCCGGCTACGACGGACAAAATTGACCCGCCGACGGCAAGGGCACGCGAAGCATCTTGTCGTCACCGCTAACGGGCTTCAAGTCCATCCGTCCTCCCCCCAGACGGGCAACCACTTGGGGCATGTAGGGACAGGTACGCAGGGCTCTGCCCTCCCTTATGCCTCTTGTGGCGATGAATCCGGCCTGAAGGTTGCATTAGGGGGGGCCTTGGCGGCGGCGGAACTCAGGCCCCAGATTGCTCCGCATACCTGCAGGGTTCACCGCATCTCGCGGAAGTTGATGCACTTTACGCCGTCTCTTTCCGGGTAGTTTTCTCCATCGTAGATCAGCATCGGCGAGGTGGCGGCGGGCTCGTTTTCGCAGAACCGTTTGACGCCCGCGATGAATCCCGCATTGAAGGTGGCGGCGGACTTGATTTCCACCGGCATTAGCGAGCGCCCTTCCTGGATGATTAGGTCGATCTCGAAGCCCTTTTCCGTCCGCAGGAAAAAGAGGTGAGGCTCCTTGCCGCGATTCATCCGGCATTTCATCGCATCGGCCACGATCATGTTTTCAAATAGGTTTCCCCGAAGTGGATCCCGTGAAACCTGAAGCTCCGATTCAAGTCCGAGGAGGTAGGCGGCCAGGCCGACTTCGGTGAAGTAGATCTTCGGTGACTTGACCGTTCGCTTGCTGATGTTTGAGAAATAGGGCTGAAGCCGGAAGACGAGAAAGGAGGCCTCCAGAAGCGAAAGCCATTCGGCCAGCGTGGTGGAGGAAACGCCAGTCTCACCGGAGAGCCCGGAGAGGTTCACGACCTGCCCGACCCTCCCGGCGAGCAACACCATGAAACGCTCGAACGCGGCCAGGTTGCGAATTTGGGCAAGCTGGCGCAAATCTCGCTCCACGTAGGTGCGGAAGTAATTGCGGTAATAGACGGTGGCGTCTTTTCCCGTGTCGTGCACCTCCGGCATGAACCCACGCAGGATCAGTTGGTCTGTGCTAATGCCGTCATCGTGCGCCATCACCTCGTTCACGGAGAGCGGCATCAGATTCATGATCGCCGTTCTGCCGGCCAGGGATTGCGAAACGGCATGATGCAACTCGGGCTGATGGCTCCCGGTCAAAAGAAACCGCCCCGTGCGCTTGCGGTCTTCATCGACGACGACCTGAATCGACGAGGTGATGCCGGGAACCCGCTGCACCTCATCGATAATCAGGGGTTCCGGATACTTTCTGAAAAAGGCCCGTGGATCGGTCTCTGCCAGATAGCGGATCTCGGGATCTTCAAGGGTCGCATAGGAGAAGCGCGGAAAGCACCACCTGGCGAGCGTTGTCTTCCCCGCCTGCCGGGGGCCGGTCAGCGTGACGACCGGGTACTCGTCCATCGTCCGCATCAGCTCCTGCGCCATTTTTCTTTTGATCATGGCTATGTCCTCGCTTTCAGGTGACAAGAAAGATAGCCGCAATGGGCGTAATATTCAAGTTTAATTTCAATATTACGCCCAATTGGATCGCGAGCGGGTCATGTCCTGCGGGCACACTCTCCAAAGAACATCGGCCACAAGAGGCACAAGCAATCCAAGCATGGGCGCATACGGGAACAATGCGCTAGGGACAGAGGTGAATAGCGACCATTCGATGTGCGATGATCGAGCGCGAGCGCGAAAAAAACCAAACCATCCAACCCGTCGCGCTCAGCGTAGCGGCGCTCGCGCTCGCCTCTCGCACTCGAATGGTGTGCCCATGCGGTGCGCGGTTACGGTTCGACGAGGGTCAGGGCGGGGGCGGCGAGGGTGGCCCAGTGGCGCAGGGCGCGGTCGGCGCGGGCGTTGACGGCCATCCAGTGGTGGCCGACGCCAGCCTCGTGGATCCACTGCAGCAGGCGGTCGACGGGCTGGGGGAAGCGCACGCGCAATGGGTTGCCGGGGAAGACCATGTCGGTGGACAGCGCCTCGCCGGTGAGGACGGCGCAGCGGTAGCCGTCGCCGGCGGGCATGAGATTGACCAGGGTCACCGGGCCGGGCCGGGCGGTGAACCGGGCGCAGCAGCCCTGGTCCATCAGCCGCACCGGGGCGAGGGTGATTTGGTCGGGATGTTCGGCGAGGGAGAAGGAGCCGCTGCCGCAGTGGGTGAGCACGACGGAGCCGTCGTCGAGGGGGTCGAGCCAGTCGGTGTTGTGGGTGGGGAGGCCGGTCAGCCGGGTGAGAAGCAACTGGCCGGCGGCGCCGTTGACATCGCCTTCGCAGCCCAATGGAATGCCCTGGTCGGCCAGCAGCGAGGCGGCCAGGCAGACCTTGCCCATCAGGTGCGGATAGCAGCCGACGGTCAGCGCCGAGAGCCCGTGCTGGTCAACGCGTTGTTTGACGGCGAGGTAGACTTTCATCGATTCCAGGCCGGCGGTTT
>JBAZMN010000340.1:0-3323 GCA_041649735.1 Opitutaceae bacterium
AAAAGGTGCGGAAACTCATCTGGGAGGAGACGAAGAAGCGGCTCGGCGTCTGAGCCGCCGCCTCGTATCCCCGCCGGCGGCAACGATTCCGATGTCCACCGTCTCCTGGCCTGAAACGCTCGCCGGCACGCCGGCCGTCGTCGTCATCGAGCAGGCCCTGCAGCGCGACCGGCTGGGGCACAGCCTCCTCCTGCACGGCGACGATCCCGACACGCTGGTGCTCGTCGCCCACGCCATCGCCGACCGGTTGCTGAACGAGGCGGGGGGCGCGCGGCATTTTCCGCCGGACCGGCACCCCGACTGCTTCGCCCTGCGTCCGGCCGGCAGGATGCGGCAGATCTCCGCGGAGACCACGCGCGAGCTCATCGGCAAGCTTCAGGTTTCGCCCACCGTCGGCCGCCGCAAGGTCGCCATCATCCACGAGGCCGACCGGATGAACGCCGCCGCGGCCAACATTTTTTTGAAGACGCTGGAGGAGCCGCCCGGCCAGAGCACGATCCTGCTGCTGACGTCACGTCCCTACGCCCTCCTGCCGACCATCCGCAGCCGCTGCCTGCACTTCCGCTTCGCCGCCTCGGCCGCGCCGCTGGCCCATCCCGACCTGTCCGGCTGGAAGGCCGACTACCAGGCGTGGCTGGAGCGCCTCACGGAAGGCGTCGCCGACCGGCCGGCTGTCGCCGGCCAGATTTTTGCCCTTTACGGCCTCGTCGTCCGTTTCAACGCCGTCCTCGCCGGCGCCACGGAGACAGTCTGGAAGAGCCAGCAGGAGAAGCTGCCGGCCGAGCTGCCCGAGGAGGAGCAGGTCGCCATCGAGACCGGCATCGCCAACGGCATCCGGCAGAAGCTGTTCGGGGAAATCGAACTGGCCACCCTCGCCTTCGCGCGTCCGCGGCTCGCCGCCAGCGATGGCGTCATCCGCCGCGCCCTCGCCGCGGCCGTGGCCGAGCTCGAGCGTTGCGCCGGGCTGCTCCGGCTCAACCTGAACGAATCCGCCGCGCTGGAGCAGTTTCTCCTCACCTCCCTGCGGGTCTGGAGCAAACGCGCGGGATGAGACGGCACGCATCCGTGCCCATCCGCGTGATCCGTGGTTGATGCTCCCCTCCTGATCAAAAAGTTCCCTTTGCCTCCGGCCGGCTCCTGCGCACAGTCACCGGCGCATGACCTGGACTGAAGCCATCCTGCTGACCGTCTCGGCCGCGGCCGCGGGCCTGATCAACGCCGTGGCCGGCGGCGGCACGCTGCTCACGTTCCCCACGCTCTTGCTGGCGCGCACGCCCGCGGTCATCGCCAACGCGACCAGCACGCTGGCCCTGGTGGTCGGAACCTTCGGCAGCGTCTTCGGCTATCGCCGGCAGCTCCCCTCCGTGCGTCCCTGGCTCCGGCGCTTCATCCCCGTCAGCCTCCTCGGCGGCCTGATCGGCGCGGTCCTGCTGACGGCCTCGGGAGAGAAAATCTTTTCCAAGCTGGTGCCGTTCTTGTTGCTCTTCGCAACCGTGCTGTTCCTCGGCCAGGGTGCGTTCAAGCGTTTCGCCGGCTTCGACAATGCCGCCCCGCACCCGCACAGCCGGATGGTGTGGGCCGCGGTCGGTTTCCAGTTTCTGGTCGCGGTCTACGGAGGTTATTTCGGCGCCGGCATCGGCATCCTCATGCTCGCCTCGCTCGGGTTCATCGGCCTGACCGACATTCACGAGATGAACGCGCTCAAGACCGTGCTGGGCTCGCTCATCAACCTCGTCGCCGCCGCTTATTTCATCTTTGCGGGACTGATCAACTGGCCGAAGGCCGGGGTCATGACCATCGGCGCGCTGGCCGGCTATTATCTGGGTTCGCACTATTCCCAGCGGATTCCGCAGCAGCGCGTCCGGCAGATCATCACCGCCATCGGCTTCGCCATCTCCGCGGTGCTGTTCTACGAGCAGTTCCTGCGCTGAGGGCGCGGTGCGCAGGTCCGATTTCTACCACCGATAACACGGATTGCCACGGATGACCGGTGCTGTTCATCCCATCCGTGCTTATTCGTGTCCGTGGTTAAGGCATGGTCGAATCCAATCATTCCCCCGACACCAGCCACACGGATACCTCCCGCATCACGCGGTGCGGATTGTGTGAACGAGCCCGACAGCATCTCCCGGCGCAGCCGGAAAATGCCGCGGGGGCGAATCATGGCCGGAGCCGCCCTGCGACCCGCCCCGCCGCTCAACAGATCATCGGCTTTTTGGCCCCCCGCCCGTGACCGACGGGATTCTCACCGACCCAGCGTTCATCGACGGGGTCAGACGCCGGCTGATAGCGCGAATCCGTGGAAAGCCGGAAATAGTGCGTTTGATTGTCCAGGCTCGCATGCACGGTCTTCATCCCGAAGATCAGGATGTCCCCCATGCGATATTCCGCGCTCAGCCAGCGTCCGCCGAGATTTTCGCGCAGGGTGCATGGATTGTTCGAGAGCACGCCCCCCCACGTCCAGGGAATCTCGCCGGACTTGATCTTCTCGGCCTCGGGCCGATTTTCGCAGTACTTGTCGACGTCGCGACTGAGGTAATTCTTCAGCATTCGATCCTGCCGGTGCGAGCCTTCCAGGATCATCAGCCCGCCGATTTCATACGAAATGTCCCCGTAGGGCGCCCACAGGGTGCACAGCCGGGAGCTGCCGCGACTCATATAAACGTTATCGCAGTGGGAATCCGTGCCGAAGCCCCTGCCCATCGTGCGGACCCAGGTGAAATCAAAGTGCCGGACCTTGTCTTCGAAAAAGCCTTCAAAAAGCCGGATGATCCGGCCCGTGTACAGGAGCCGCTGCATGGCCTGGTTCTGCTTCGCAATGGAATTCATGTATTCCATGGCGTGCCAGGGGTCCGCGAGAAATCCCATGTCCGCCCCCTCCTTTTTGACCATTTCGATCACGGGATAGGCGGGATCCAACAGTCCCTTTTGCGCCAGCGTCTCCGCCACGTGTTTCCGGACGGTGTGCACCTCCGCCCGATCGAGGAAACCCGGGATGTACAGATAGCCATCCTCGGCGAATCGCTCGCGCAATGCCGCCATGTCGGTCATGACGTCATCCGAGCGTCGCAATTCACCGAACGAGTCCTCGGTGGCGTTCAATTCGTATCCGTGGGCCAGGATTTTGGGAAGGGTCGCGTTCATACAGGGGTTTGTGGGGTCCGCCGGCGGGTTAAATCCGCCAAGATCAAGAGAGTACGGGGGAAAAATCTCACGATTTCTCCTCCTGTCAAACGGGAGTCGCATTTTTTCCGCGCCGGCGCCGGGGAGGCGGGCAGTCTGCAATCCCGCCGAACCGGGTTCCGGGGTGACGTGCGCCCTGA
>JBAZMN010000341.1:0-3318 GCA_041649735.1 Opitutaceae bacterium
TGCTGTAGAACCCGCGGTACTCCGCCCGGTAGATATCGCCCTTGTCGAAGAGGCGCTGCAGGATCTCCCGGACGACACGCTGATGCCGCTCCTCCGTGGTGCGGATGAAGTCGTCATACGAAACGTTCAGCCGGTCGTAGAGCGCACGAAACTCGGCCGCCGTGGCGTCGACGAACTGCCGGGGGGGGACGCCCCGCTTGCGGGCGCTCATCTGCACCTTCTGGCCGTGTTCATCGGTGCCGGTCAGGAAGAAAACCTGGTCGCCCATCAGCCGCCGGAAACGCGCGATCACGTCGACCAGGACCTTTTCGTAGGCATGGCCCAGGTGCGGCGATCCGTTGACGTAGTCAATGGCGGTGGTGATGTAGAACGGCTTCATGGCAAAGGGCGTTCACCGTAGCCGCGAGGAGGCAAATGTCGAAGGTTTTGACGCCGGACGATTGGCCTGCAGTATCAGGAGACCGCTTACCCATCATGCAGCCCCTCACCCGTCCATTTGTCATCGCGCTGCTCTTGCTGCTGATGTTTCTGACAGCGGCGCTGACCGCGCAGGCATGGCTGCAGCGCGAAAACCGACGGCTGCAGGCCGACGCGGTCGCGGCCCGGCGCGCGCAGTTTGCCCAGGCGCTGGAAATCATCCGCCGGCCGGTGGAGACGTGGGATGACTCGTTCGAGCGTGAGCTGGGCATGCTGATGGGCGGGACCGTGAAACTTAACCGCGGCGGGCCGTCCCCCGGAGATTTTCCCGGGACGGGCCTGCTGGGCTTCGATTTCCGGCTGCCGGGCGACGGTGACTTCACCGTCCGGGTGACGTTTGCCGCACCGGCGACCAGCCGGCTCGCCATCCTGCATCAACGGATGCTGGTCGCCGTCATCCTGCTGGGGCTGCTGCTCCTGCTGGTATCCGCCGGGCTCGCCCTGCCCCGCCGTTCCGCCGGCGAAGGCGGATCGCGTTCGCCCTGGTCCGCCACCCGCGCCGAGATGCAGGGACTGGAACATTTTGCACGCATTTCCGTCGAGCGCGGCGAGGCGCTTGAGCGCGAATCCGGCGCCCGTCTGCGGGCCGAGGAGGACCTGCAGCTCAACCGCACCCTGCTCGGACATTCACTGGAGGAACGGGTGCGGCTCGGGCGCGACCTGCACGACAACATCTGCCAGACGCTTTACGCCGTCAGCCTGAGTCTCGAGGGGCTGCGCGCGAAGCTCGGCAGCGCCGATGAAACCTCCCGACGGCTCGACCAGTGCATCGCGGAACTGCGCCGCCTCAACCACGAGGTACGCTCCTACCTCAAGGAGCTCGAGCCGGGGGCCGTACAGCGCCGGCCCTTTATGGAGGCCTTGGAAGCGATGCTGGCCGCGCAGCCATGCCCCGAAGGCGTGCACCTGGCGCGAGACCTGGAGCCCGACGCCATCACCCGCATCACGCCCGAACGGGCGCCGGAAGTCGTGAACATCCTGCGCGAAGCCCTCAGCAACAGCCTGCGGCATGGCCGGGCCCGCGCCGTCACCGTCCAGGCCCGGCACGGCGATGGCTGCGTCATCTTTGCCGTCCAGGATGACGGCGCCGGTTTCGATCCCGCTGCGGCGACACCCGGCCACGGCCTGGCCAACATGCAGGCGCGGGCCGCCGCGCTCGGCGGATCGGTCAACGTGGTCTCCGCCCGGGGAAAAGGGACTCGCGTTTTGCTGACGCTCCCGGTTAGTTCCGCCTCATGACCGCTTCCGCCGCGCATCCCGTCCGGCTGCTGATCGTGGATGACAGTCCGCTCATCCGCGCCGGCCTGCGCGCCGTGCTGGAAGACCACGCCAGTGTCACCATTGTCGGCGAGGCCGGGACGGCGGCGGAGGGCCTGGCCGCGGTGATGCAGTTGAAGCCCGACGTGGTGCTGCTTGACCTGCGTCTGCCCGACAAACCGGGGCTTTCCGCCTGCCGCGACATCCTGCAGCGACGGCCCGGAACGCGCGTGCTCATCCTCACGTCGTCCACGGACGAGCAAAACGTCCACGAGGCGGTCGCGGTCGGCGCCCTGGGCTACCTGCTGAAAGAAAATGACGGTGCCTCCCTCGTTTCGGCGATCATCCGTGTCGCGGCCGGCCATTCCGTGCTCGATCCCTCCCTGGCCGACCAGGTGCTCAGCCTGATGAAGCGTGGTCCGGAGCCGGTGGACCGGCTCGCCAGCCTTTCCGGACAGGAACGCCGGGTGCTTGCGCTGCTGGCCGACGGACTGACCAACAAGGGCATCGGCGAACGACTCAGCCTGACCGAGAAGACCGTCAAGAATTACCTCAGCAACATTTTCGACAAGCTGCACCTGGCCAATCGCGCCCAAGCCGCCGCACTTTACGCACAGGTGAATCGGGAGCCCAGACGGTAGAGCAAGTCGGCAACGGCAGCAGCGCCTTACCCGCCGGCGCCGCCTGGGGAGCAGGGCCCATGGTCCGCCCGCCAACCCAGGACGGCTTATCCCTAGCCTCGACAGAGTCGGCCCCTGCGGGGCGCATATTTCACGTCTTCGTGAAACATGCGGGCTAAACCGCCACGGTTGATCGAAAACGACGCGACACTGCGACCGGCAGAGCGCGCCTCACCGGATGCGTCCTCCGAGCCGGTTCCCCTGAAAGAGATTGATTTGCCATCTTTCAAGGGCCGAACGGCCCTAGGCAACCAGGGGCTTTTTCACCGTCCGACGCCTCTGCCAGCCAAAAAGAAAAGGTGTTACCGTCGGACCGATTCTGCGGCCCAGACGGATCCACCCGCTGGACCACAGAAAAGAAAGGCAACTCCCATGGTTTCGCTTCCACTCTTTTTTTCGGCCAGATCCAAAGCCCGCGGCATGACGCTGATCGAGGTCGCCATCGCGCTCTCCATTCTGGCGCTTTCGCTCGGCGGAATCCTGGCCGCCCTGTTGCAGTCGCGCCGCCTGACCGAAGGCAGTGTCAGTCAAAACTCGGTGCTGACCGTGGTGCAGGGGTACGTGGAGCAGATGAAAAACATGGAGCTCTCGCAAATCATCAACGCCGATGCCAACGGCAATGCCCAGCTCAGCGCCTCCTTCACCATTCCGACGCGGTACAAGGAGCCACCCACCGCGGGGGCAGATGATGGATTGGACACGCTGCAGACTTCCACCGGCACGCCGCCGGCCCTGAGCACGCTCACACCGGGCGTCACCCCGGTCGGAGCCGGGATCGTGGATAATCTCAAGAACTTTTCCGACAACAGTGGAACCCAGGGTGCGGCGGTGAATTGGGCGACGCTCTGGCCGGGTGCGCAAAACCGTCCGACTCCCGACCCCTTGGTCAAAACCTCCACGGCTT
>JBAZMN010000342.1:0-3308 GCA_041649735.1 Opitutaceae bacterium
TCCATCTTCCATTAAGGTTTTGTGAGAGCACGATGTCTTTCGGTAACAACTTTTGTGTATACTGTCGTCTGAGCGGGTACAAATGAAAATGGGTGGAAACACCTATTTTACGGCGGTTTTAAACATAGCATACCATCAGATAATCAACAGATTAAGTATCAATTGGATTCCGGTCGTCACGGGGTGAGAGGGCTTACCACCGCCGAGTTCCCTGACCTGATACTCCTCCATCGGATTTCTGCTGGAATCGCTAGAGACCGTTAGGGCGGATTAAGTTAAAGTATGGCCGTAAAAACAGCGCAGGCTTCCGGAAGCCTGCGCTACCTGATACCAGTAGGGCTACGAGAAAACTTACGCTGCGGTAGTGGTAACAAAGCCGGGTGGCTTGGGGAACTTCGGTGGCGGTTTGCCGGGGGCTTTGGCATCTACAGTCCCAACGAGGTTTTGTAGATTCGCGGCACCCGCTTGGTGACGGAGCAGAGAGTCTCCCAGGGAATCGAGTCCGACCGGGCACTGAATTCGGCAATGCTGATTTCGGCTCCTTGCTGGCGACCGACCAGCACGGCTTCATCGCCGCATTTCACACCGGAAACATCGGTCACATCGACAATGGTTTGATCCATGGTGACACGGCCGAGCACCGGGCAGCGCCGGCCGTGAATGAGCACATGGGACCGGTTGCTGCAGGCCCGGGCGATGCCGTCGCCGTAACCGGCACAGAGGACGGCAACCATGGAGTCGCGTTTGAGCGTGCAAGTGCGCCCATAGCTGATGCCGGTTCCGGACGGCAGGCGTTTCACCATCCCTACCCGGGTGTGGAAACTGAAGACAGGCTCGGTGTGGACGCGGGCCAGCATGGAGTTGGGATGCGGCAGAATCCCGAATTGAAGCAGGCCAACCCGCACGGCATTGAAGGGCTGTTCACCGTGGGCGGTCTCAAGGCCGGCACTGTTGTCGGCATGGATCAGCAGGCCGCTGCAATCGAGGTCCTGACAGCGGCGGAGTGCTGCGAGGAACCGGCGGCGTTGCTCATCCGTAAAGGCGGGATCCTCGTCAGCGCTCGAAAAGTGGGTGAAGGCGCCGTCGAGACGAAGATGAGGCGCGGAACGCATGTGGGCGTAAAGCGCTTCGGCCTGTTCATGCCAGACTCCGACCCGGCCCATGCCCGTATCGATCTTGAGGTGCACGGCGATGGTCTTGCCGGCCGCACGCCCCGCCGCTTCGAATCGATCGACTTCCTCGGCGGTGGAGACCGCCGCCGTAATGTCGTACTCGCCAAGATACTTGTCCTCCTCGGGCAACAGCGGGCTCAACACCAGCACGGGCCAGCCGGGGCCAAGTTCGCGAATGGCCATCGCCTCGGTCACATTGGCGACGGCAAAGAGGTCGACCCCCGCATGCATGAGCCGCGCCACGGTTTGGTGCAGGCCGTGGCCGTAGGCATCGGCCTTCACGACGGCAACGTATTTGATATGCGCGGGCAGCGAGGCGCGGATGAGCTTCAGGTTGCGCTCAAGCGCCGCCAAGTCGATTTCAGCCCAACAACGAAGGGGAAGCTGCGGATCCGTCTGCATGAGTTAAGTTCTCGCCCGGCTGGTGGGAGCACGGTGAATCTGCGGAGTCCAGGAGGCGTAGGTGGAATCCTCGTGGAGAAAAGCATCCGGCTCCGGAGCGGAATGCAGCAAATCGGTTTCACTGTGACGCTGCCACCATGAAGGAAGCGAGTAGGGAACGGCATGGACCTTCCGCGGCAGCGAAGTCCAGGTGCGGAACCCGACCGGCATAAAAAGATCGCCGGTGAAATCAGCGAGGGCGGAGGAGGGTGCGCGTTGCAACGGGCCGATCGTTCCGTCGATCGCAACCTCCACCCAATGCCAGGCGTTGCGACGCGCGTCCGCAATGACGGCAAAAGGAGGCCGGGTCCCGTTTTCACGCAAAGCGTGGGCCGCCAATTCAAGGCTGCGATAGGCATACGCTGGCGGCGCCGGCTGCCCAACGGCCTGCCAGGTGCGCAGGGCCATGGCCGCCGTGCGGATCCCCAGAATTGAACCGGGCCCTTCGCAGAAGACGAAGGCGCCGATGTCGTGCATCCCCATTCCAGCTTCGGTCAGCGAGGCGGCGACGCATTCAAATAGGGCGACGCTTGGTTCCTGCTCTGATTGATGCCAGACCGCCGATCGGTCATGCCCACACAATCCGACCTGTACCCGCGATGACGCGGAATCGATAAGCAGCACAGCGTCGTGCAAGGTGATCAGCGAGGTCAACCCGGGCATAAATCCTGACAGCATGCGGAGTAACTTCTCCGGAGCAAGACTTTGGCCGGCGCACCTGCGTCGTCCGCAGCGCCAAGATGATGCCCAATGCGAATCCGGCATTGACCGGTGGCGCGAGCGTCCCGTAGCGTGACCAATTCCGTTTGTCTCCACCCTTTCTTCTCAGATTGAAGTGAACATCGAACTCAAAGACATTTCCGAGACCCGCAAGACCCTCGTTGTTTCCCTCGACAAAGGCGAGGTCGAGAGTGAGTACCGGACGGTGGTCGGCGAAATCGCCAAGGTCGCCCGTCTGCCGGGCTTCCGGCCGGGCAAGGCACCGGCGGAGCTCATTGCCAAGCGCTTTGGCAAGGAGGTGCAGGAAGAACTCAAGAGCAAGGCCGTGGGCAAAGCCTACCGCGGGGGCTTGGAAAAAACGAAGCTCGAAGTGGTCAGCGTCGTCCAGGTCGAGGAAGGCAAAATCGAGCCCGGACTCTCCGCGGCCATCACCTTCACCCTCGACGTGCATCCGCAGTTTGAGCTGCCCGATTATCTGGGCCTGCCCAGCCAGGTGCAGCCCGTGGAGGCGACCGATGCCGAGATCGATGCCGTCATCGAAAGTCTCCGGCAGGAGCGCGCCGATTTCCGCGTGGCCGAACGCCCCGCCAAGAAGGGCGACTACGTCAAGCTGGCCTACACCGGCACGATTGAGGGCAAGCCCATCGCCGAGCAGGTGCCCGAACACCAGGTTTATGGAAAAGTCCCCCAGACTTGGGAGGAGGTGGAAGGCGAGCCGGAAGGATTGATCCCGGGACTGGGCCGACAGCTGACCGGTCTCAAAGCCGGTGACAAAAAGGACATCACCATCACGTTTCCGGTTGAATTTGCTGCGGTGCCGCAACTGGCCGGCAAACTCGCGACCTACGCCATCGAAGTGCAGGAGGTGCGCGAACGGGTGCTGCCGGCGCTCGACGAGGCTTTTTTCAAGGCCCAGCAGGTGGAGACCCTGACGGCACTCAAGGAGCAGGTCCGGCAGAATCTCAAGTTGCGCAA
>JBAZMN010000343.1:0-3299 GCA_041649735.1 Opitutaceae bacterium
GGCAACCACGAGGACAACCAGGATCGGCAGCCAGATCCCGCCGTATCCCCCCATCCAGCCGTAGCCTCCCATGCCGCCATTCATCATGTTTCCGCTCTGCGCCACAGCGGCGCCCGTGGCAAACAATGGCACCGGGCCAATCGAGACTGAACGCAAGATCCTCACGAGTTCACCTCGATTTGGCGATGAAACCGGTGGACAGCTTCGGCTCTGGACGCGCAGCGCGCCCGGAGCCTTGCAGTTGACGAGACACTACGCAGGCGTGTGGCCTGCGTCCGTGCGGTACCAAACAAAGCCTTTGTCCGTCGGCGGTGCGTAAACGCAGGTGACGCACTGGCCACCGCTATGCCGGCCGGGCGCCGACGTCATCGCCACGCCGGCGATGATCGCTACCAAGGCTGGGGCTGGATGCGGGTCGTGCGCCCACCGGGCAGGTGCACCGTGGCGGAGACGGCCGAATCGAAGACGATCGAAAACGCGCCATCGCTTCCGGCGACAGTCGGGCGAACATACGCGCACGGCACGCACTGGCCGCCGCGATAGCGATCGAGCGTCGACGACCATGTAACACCCGCACCCGTTCCGGCGAGCCGCCCCGGCGCGTAGTACCAAACGGGCTCGCCCGCGGCCGTGTATGCAAACATGGTCACGACCATGACGTCGCGCTGGACCTGTATGTTGTATCCCGACCCCGATTCATCGGGATTCCACCACAGGCCGTTGAACGGCATGAACGGCAGCGCCGCCGCGCCACCGGCAGGCTGGCCGACGGCGCCGGGCATCGTGTAGCCGGCGAGCTTCGCCACCTGGATCCCGTCGACCATCATTACCATCCCCACGCCGGGCGCATACCAGACGTCGCGAATGGCCCCGGACCCGCGCTGCTCCCTGACGTGCAGAACGTTGGCGAACGTGCCGGCCGGCGTCGTGATGGTCTCGAGGTCCTGCGCGAAATACGTGCTCATGTAGTTCTGCGCGCCCATCAAATTGCCGGATCCATGCACGGTGGCCGTCCACGACTCCGCGTTCGCATATCCGCCGCCGCCCATCATCGACCCCGGGTACACGGGATCCTTGAGAACCCACTCGGGACTCGTGAGGGTCATCATGGAGTACTGCATGCCGGCCGGATCCGCCCCGATGCCGCCGTAATGGTAGACGCCGCCGGGGCCCATTCCGAAGAAATCGGTCGCGTCCGTCGCGCAGGGCACGCCGATGTTGCACGTGTACGTGGCATGCATGGCGTACAGCCCGCCCTGCCCCGCCCATGTCTGCCCGCCGCGAACGACCATCGTGCTCGACGCCCACGGCCCCCCCGTGTGCATGTACTCGTATCGCGCGCCGTCCACCATCGGAAAGTACGTCGAGGTCGAAAGTCGTCCTCCCATCATCTGGCCCAGCGATGCGCCCGAAACGAGGGCGGCCAGTGCGAATGCGAGGATTCTCTTCATGACATCATCCTTTCAGTGTCTCGAGGAGCGCGCGCTCCATGACTATCAGGGAAACGCCGCGAGCGGGAAGGCCCCCATCCTCCGCAACAAATGGCACGCCCTCTTGACCTGCCTCAACCTGCGGCGAGAAGTCGTCGAATATTTCGTGGTTGCTTGCAGCGCGCTGATCGCGAGGTTACTCAGCGATTACATTCCTGAAAGCTAAGGCGCTGCCGATGGAATCGTCACCGCTCGCTCGACTTCGTTTTCGACACCTTTGTAATCGCAGCGAACCGATTCAGTCAGCACGCGCCCCGTAAAGTGGGTTCCATACCGGCCGTCGCCGGTTCCCGTCCACCGACGGAGCAACCCACGCAGGAGAAAGACATGAAATCCCGCAAGGCACTCATTGCACTCGGCACGACCATGATCCTGGGCACGCCGCTCGCGGCGCTCGCCGACGTCACCTGGATCACCACCAACGACGAAGCGGGCAGCCGGATCGTCATGACCAGGGATGATGCCGCCACGACTCGCATCGCTCCCGTCGCCACGAAGGCTCTGGGCCCGGGCGACATCTCCGCCGACCGTCAGTATGTCTTCATCAGCGACGAATCCGGTTGGCAGATTCGCCCGATGGAGTACCGGTTCCAGGGCGGGCGCCTCGTGCACGTCGACGACCCGGTCGGGCACATGGACAGGCTCGCCGATACGAAGCCACTTACCGAGCAGCAGCGCATCGCCCTGGAGCGTTCCGCCGGCTCCTGATCCTGCCCGAGGCGCCTCATCGCGGCCGCCACCTCGCGCAGGCGAGGTGGCATCACGCCTGCATCACTTGCCCTTCTGCTTCATGACCCACACCACCAGGCCGGCGACCGCGATGACCACGAGGATCGGCAGCCAGATTCCGCCATATCCCCCCATCCAGCCGTAGCCGCCGATGCCGCCATCCATCATGTGTCCGCCCTGCGCCGATGCGACACCGGCGGAAAGCAGGGGCACCAGACCAGCAAGGCTTGTACGCAGCGTGTTCATGATTTCTCCTTTGCATCGTTGTGGAAGTCGCAGTAACGCTACGCAGGCCCCCTGCCGCCGTCCGTGCGCTGGCAGACACAGCCACCGCGTCATCGTCGCCATCGCGTCGCCGGTTCCTTACCGGTTTGTAATCTGCGGGCCACCGGATGGCGGGGGTCGGTGCGCTAGGCTGGCTCACTACCCCACACGGTTCATGACGCCGACATGGCGCGCCATCTCGCGCGAAGGACCGGGGCTCACCCACGAACCAACAAGGACATGAACATGAAAATCCTGAACCTGCTTGCCAGCTCGATGATCGCCGCCTCGCTGGTGGCCGCACCGGCCGCCTTCGCGGCGGACCCGCCGATGAGGCACGACATGGGGGCGATGAATCAGGGCACGGGCATGATGAAGCACGACATGGACGCCTTCATGAAGTCGTGCGACATGGATCACGACGGCATGATGTCCAAGGCCGAGATGACGAAGCACATGGAAAAGATGTTCGACAGGATGGACACGAAGAAGACGGGCAAGCTCGACAGCAAGCAGACCGAGGCCTTCCTGAAGGACTTCACGAGGCAGAGCGGCGGCTGAGGGTCCGCGGGGGACGGCCCTCCGGGCCTGCCCCCGCTCACAGCTTGACGCGATTGAGCCGCAACGCGTTGGTGACAACCGACACCGAGCTCAGCGCCATCGCCGCGCCGGCGAAGACCGGCGACAGGAGCAGTCCGAACGCCGGGTAGAGAACGCCCGCCGCCACCGGGATGCCAAGCGCGTTGTACCCGAAGGCGAAAACGAGGTTCTGCCGGATGTTGCGCATCGTGGCGCGCGAAAGTACCGCGGCGCGCG
>JBAZMN010000344.1:0-3285 GCA_041649735.1 Opitutaceae bacterium
CGTGACCGTGAGGGTGACCGCGCCGGAGGGATCGCGGGGGAGGCTGGTGGCCGAGGTGGGCAACAACACCGGCAGGCCTCCGGTCTTATTCAACGAAAGCGTGAAGAGCACGAAGGTGGCGAGCAGAAAGAAGATGACGTCGATCAGCGGAATGATCTCGATGCGCGCCCTTTTTTTGCCGCCGGAACTGCTGCCACCACCATGCATAAGTCAGAAAGATTGGTTGTTGCTCGGCCGAGAGAGGGGAGGGAGGCCGCAGCCAGCGGCCGCCGGACATTATTTGCGGGCGGGATTGCCGGCTTCCGACTTGCTGATGATCAATTCGAGGGCGTTGGAAACGTCCTCGACCTCATGGCGCGCCTCTTCGAGGCGGGCATTGAGATAATTGAAGGGGAAGAGGGCGCTGACGGCGATGAAAAGGCCGCAGGCGGTGGCGATGAGAGCTTCGGCGACACCACCCGTGATGCTACCGGCCTTGGAGGCGATGTCGCCACCGGCGCCCAGCGAGCCGAAGGTGCGCATCATGCCCGTGACCGTGCCGAGCAGGCCGAGCAGCGGGGCGGCGGTGATGACCGTGTCGAGCGTGGCGAGGCCCTGCTGGAAGCGGGCGAGCTCCTGATTGGAGGCCCGGATGAACGCGTTGGAAAGGGAGATGTCCTTGTTGGAAAGTGCGTAGACCAGTACGCGGGCTACGAAGTCCTTGCTCTGTTTGCCCAGGGTGACCGAGCCCTCGACATCCCGGTTTTCCACTTTCTCGAGCATCTTCTCCACCAGCTCATGATCGCGGTGGGCGCTCTCGCGCACGATGAAGATGAGGCGTTCCACGACGACGGTCAGGCCGAGGAACGAAACCAGCAGAACGGGCCACATGACGGCTCCTCCCGCTTTGAACAGCTCCATGGGAGTCTTGCCCATCAGTAACTCGAAGGCCAGAGGCAGATGCAGTGTGATCATGATCGGATGGTGGGTGATTTAAGGTTGGTGGTGATTAAGAAAGGTTCGGGATCAGGGTCGGGGAAAGAGCAGGCGGGGGGGAGTCAGCGCTACGGACAAATCTATCGGTGTTCAATCATCAAAAGACGTGCATCGATAGCAACAACTCAAGGTTTGGGGAGAAAAAAACAGAAGCCGGGAATTAATATTAGCGCCGCAACAGGAAATGGCAGGGTCTAGATAATAAGCAGGGGTAGCTGCGATGCAAACCCGGCCGAATGACAACGAAGGGCGGACGGGAGCTGAAGGATCCGCCCGGCCACGTGATCGGGCATACGGGCGGGATAGACTCGGCTGGGGGCGGCAGTGTTCAAAGAGGAAGGGAAGAATTGGTTTTAATGACCTGCCGCTGTCAATTCCCTTTCTCAGGTTTCGCCGGCGAAGCGAGCGGAGTCTGAGCTGGCGAAAGCCCCTCGACCGGCTCAGAACAGCCGCCGATCGCGCGTCAATGGCTTGCCATGGGCAAGCCCGATCGGGGTGTCGTACCGAGCGCGGCAGGCGAGACATCAGCCATGGCTGCCCGACTAGGACTCGAACCTAGACAAACGGAGTCAGAGTCCGTTGTGCTACCATTACACCATCGGGCAGTAATATCATTCATGGCCGCGGTCCAGATTCGCGCGCTTGCACTCCAGGCACCAGGGTCGGAGGCAGGACGAGGTCATGGCTGCGGTTGGATCGATAACGGACGCGCAGACGCATGAGGGCAGAAATGGAGCCGGCGATGGGATTCGAACCCGCAACCGCCTGTTTACAAAACAGGTGCTCTGCCGTTGAGCTACGCCGGCGTGTGTCACCGACCATCGGGAAAGGAGATGCAAACAACGACCACCCTGGGCTGGCCGCGCAGAGGTGGTGGCTCCCCGGGGACTCGAACCCCGAACCTACTGATTAAGAGTCAGCTGCTCTGCCAATTGAGCTAGGAAGCCAGAGCGGAAGGGAAAACCCTCGACAACACCCGGTCGATGTCAACCCCGTTTTCCACTCGTGGAGCGGGGAAAATCCACGGTGGAGTGATCGGGAAATTCGCAGAAGGGATCTTTCCGCCGCGGCGGCGCGGGCGCGGAATCATGCGTCGCGGGGTTGCCCTTGAAGGCGCTGTGTGCAACGGGTCACTTTGCCCTTGCCAAGGCTGGCGGCGTCTCTTGTTCTGACCCGCTCCGCTCGTCGGAGCCATTGTCATGCAAAAGACCAAGAAGTCCGTTGCGAAACGTTTCAAGCTGTCGGCCCGGGGCAAGCTCATGCATCGCTCGCCCGGGACCCGGCATCACGCCAACCAAAAGTCCCCGAAGCAGAAGCGCCGGCTGGGCAAAGCGAAGGCTCTGTCCGTTACTCACGCCGCACCGCTGCTCCGGTGCCTGCCGCACGGCTTGAACTGAACCCTCATTTCGTCCGGCGGGTGATTTCCCAGGCGACCCGCCGACGACCAACACCATCCTCCACCCAACATGCCTCGTGTCACCAACTCCCCCGCGTCGCGCAAGCGCCGCAAGAAAGTGCTGAAATATGCCAAGGGCTATTTTGGCAACAAGTCCAAGCTGTTCCGCTACGCCAAGGAGGCTGTCCAGCACGCCTGGCAGTACGCCTACCGCGACCGCCGCAAGAAGAAGGGCGAGTGGCGCGGCCTCTGGATCGTGCGGGTCAACGCCGCCTGCCGCAATGCCGGCATCAGCTACAACCGTTTCATCGAGGGCCTGAAGGCCGCCGGCATCGAGCTTGATCGCAAGATGCTGGCCGACCTGGCCGTGCGCGATGAGGCGGCTTTTGCCGGCCTGGTGCAGAAGGCCCAGGCCGCGCTGAAAACCAAGGCCGGCGCCGCCAAGTCATAGGCGTCGGGCCGCGGCTCCCGCGGGCCAACCAAGGCTCGCCTTCCGCCAGCCAAATCATTTCGCTGCAGGACGGGCCTCTCCGGAGTGCCCGTCCTTTTCTTTTTCCACCTCGGATCGCATCAGTCGACACGGATGAAACTGTCCCTTGTCGGAGCCTGCCGGCCGGCAACACCCGGCCCATCCGCGTTCTTCCGGGCTGTTCGGGGCTAGTCCAGCCATGCAAAACCAGCTCTCCGCCCTTCTTGCCCAAGCCCAGGCCGACCTTGCGGCCGTCCGCGCTCGGCCCGGATTCGAGGCCGCCAAGGCCCGGTACGTCGGACCCAACGGCGAACTCACCGCCCTGATGAAACAAATGGGCGCCGTGCCCAAGGAGCAGCGGCCCGCGCTCGGCCGGCTCATCAACGAGGCCAAGGCGCAGTTGCAGGCGCTGTTCGACACCACCCTGCGCGCGCTTGAGGATGCC
>JBAZMN010000345.1:0-3281 GCA_041649735.1 Opitutaceae bacterium
CATGTGTTTCTTATGGTCTTCGATGGAATATACGCTGTGGAACGGAAAAGGCGAGAAGAGCGAGATGCCCGTCACCGTTTCGCGCATTTTTGCCACGGCGGGGGTGACCTTATCGGCCAGCAGGTGGCCGCCCAGACCCGGCTTGGCGCCCTGGGCATATTTGAACTCAACGATGCGC
Organism: Opitutaceae bacterium; assembly: GCA_041649735.1. GTDB lineage: Bacteria > Verrucomicrobiota > Verrucomicrobiia > Opitutales > Opitutaceae > Fen-1467. The sequence goes on from JBAZMN010000345.1 coordinate 179, forward strand.
ACGCGTTGAATCGTCTCCTCGCGCACGCCGAACAGCCCGGTGGCGACCTGTGTAATGGTGTGCTCGTCATAGGGCCTCAGCCTCTCCATGTAGCCGCCCTCGCCCGTGCAGGTGAAGGTATTGAAGGCCACGGCCGCCCGCGCCTTGGAGAGCTGGGTCACGTTGCTGACCGAGCCGAAGGACATGCCGCCTCCGTACCAGGGGACATCGATCTTGATCTGCGGCCTGCCGTCCCCGCGGCGGTTCAGTTCGAGGCTGGTGTCGATCTCGTCCGGCGACAGTTCCACCGGCGGCCTGGCCGGGAACTTGAAGCGCAGGCGATCGAAGCCGCCGCCCGAGTTGCCGCATTCATATTGAAATCCGTATTCGGGCGCGGGCGGCGCACCGGTCTCGGCCATCTTCCAGCTTGCCAGTATCAGGTCGGAGGTCCAGCGGTAGTCGCCCAGCACCTTCATCATGGGGTTCTCCACTATCTTGAGGGCGCCGTTGGGGCAGAGGTCGACGCAGTAATGGCCGCTGTCCTTGCACGAGGGTCCGATGCACACGTTCTGCCGCGGGGCGGCGAAATACTTGTAGCCTCCCTTGAGCACGTGCACACCGCGCGGGCAGACCTCGGCGCATTTGCCGCATAGCTTGCAGGCGTCGCTGCGGCGGATAATATATTTGGCCAGCTCGTTGCGGAAGCGCGGCGGCGCAGGTTTGACGGCGCGCTGAACCCCGATCTGCGGCACCAGCGTCTCGAGCGTGCTCTGCGGCAGGTCCTGCTCAGCTGTCATTTCTTTTACCGAAGAGTTTGCCAAAGCTTGCCTCCTCAAGTTCCTCAAAGAAAAGCGCTCTGCCCGTCTCGCCGCGCAGGCGGCGGACATCGCGTATACCCATGGCGCCCATGACCTCGATCAGCTGGTCGTGCCAGGCTGCGATCAGATTAACCATGCGGCCCACGCCGTAGTCCGCATCTATCTCGCGTATGCCGGCCCGGCAGTTCAGCCCGTCGTTGCACTGCCGGCACAGCGTGCACTCCAGGGCGATCAGCAGTGGCAGGTCCACCGAGACCAGGTCTGCGCCGCAGATGATCTGCTTGGCCATATGCTCGGCCAGCGCTATGCCGCCGCCGGCTATCAGCGTGACCTCGTTCCTGATGCCGCGCCGGACCAGTTCGGTATGAGCCTGACGCAGCATGTCCTTGATAAAGCGCGGGCTTTCGGCGTTGAGCTCGTTGCCGCCGGCGTCGGCCGCCAGGTGCAGCGCTTCGATATACGGCTTCTCCGCCAGCTCGATGCTGCGCACGACGCCGCGGGCGTCCAGGTCTATTCTGACCGCCACCACGATGGAGGGATTGACAGCCTTGAGCCCGGCGATGCGCTGCTCCAGCCCTTCTCCATCACCCACCTCCACCAGTCTCATTTTCTTCAGCAGGGCGGGCGCAGGCAGGTTGGATGAGGGGGAGAGGTAGGCGGCCAGGCCCGGCAGATACTGCTCCAGATCGTTGCCCAGCAAATTCCAATCATCGAAATCGACGAGGGCGATGGTGCCCGTGCGCCCGGCAACCACCTTGAAGATGGGGAGCAGGTTGGGCAGCCGGTAGCCCTGCGGCATCATATCGATGATCATGGGTATGGGTATGTCGACCAGCGGCGGGAGATCATTCAAAGGAGCGCCGTTCTCGAATGGCAGCAGCGAAGGCTTCCTGCCGATGTCCACCGCTGTGCTGATATACTCGCGGCCGTGTATGCCGTCGCGCGTGGGACGGACGATCTCGGACATGTCGGTCCACATGGAGTCGAATCCCGCGCCCGAGAAAGGCCCGCGGTACCCGGCGCCCGAGACCGGTATGCGGGCGGTCTCGGCCTGCGCCCAGGTGGTCTCGATCACCTGGGGTGTCCAGTAGCTGTTGCCCAGGCGCTCATAAACGGGATTGAGCGAAAGCGAGAGCAGTCCCTTGGTGCACTGCTGCACGCAGGAGAAGCAGCCCATGCACTGGAAAAACAGGGCCTCCATCTCGCGCATGTCTCGGATGTATGTAGTCTCCTCTCGGTAGCGGTCGAAGACGCAGGCCCGCTTGACGCAGTTATGGCAACCGGCGCAGTCTTCGCGCCAGTCGACCACGCCGCAGCGGCCGATGCGGGGCCGCCGCGGCGGCACCGGTCTGGTCTTGATGTGATACTTGTCAGGCATATTTCGATTCCCCGCTTAAAGCATCGCGGAAACAAGTGCGGGCACGGCGGCCTCGTTGCCGCCTGAGAAGATATGTATACCGCGCAGGCCGGGCAGTTCTTTCAGCCTGCCCATGGTCTCGGCGCAGATGGCGATTCCCTCTTTTCGCTGGGACTCTTCGTCCCCGGCCGACTCCAGGCGTTTGATCACGTCCTCGGGTATGCTGAAGTCCGTAAACGTGCTGTTCAGCTTCCTGGCCTCGGCCGCGCCGCTGAGCGGTATCACGCCGGCCAGTATGGCGCTGCTCTGAACGATCCCTTCGCTTCTGAGGGCATCCAGCCACTGCTTGAACCCCTCGATATCGAATACAGCCTGGGTCTGGAAAAATCCGGCCCCGGCCCTGGCCTTCTTCTTAATGCGCATGATATTGAGCTCCAGCGGCCTGAGCGCCGCATTGGCGGCCGCGCCAACCAGCATCGAGAATTGACCTTCTATCTTTCTACCGTCCATCAGAACGCCTTTCTCCATCATGTCTTTCACAGCGGAGATGAGCTGTATGGAATCGATATCGAAGACGTTGGCCGAATCCGGGCATCCGATCAGTGCCTGATGGTAACCGGTCAAACACAGGACGTTCCTGATGCCCAGCGCGGCCGCGCCCAGCAGGTCGGACTGCAGGGCTATGCGGTTCCTGTCCCGCGTGACGATCTGGTAAACCGGCTCGATGCCGGCCTTCAGCAGTATCAGCGATGCCGCCAGGCTGGACATGGCCACGCCGTAGTGGTTGTCGGCTACGTTTACGGCAACGGCGCCCTGCCCGAGGGCCGCCGCGCTCTTCTCCACCGCGGCGGCGTCCGCGCCGGGCCGCGGCAGGTATTCCGCCGTATAAATAAAATCCCTGCCCTTAATCTTCTCGGCCAGTCTGCTGTCAGGTTTCATAAGATTACCT
>JBAZMN010000346.1:0-3271 GCA_041649735.1 Opitutaceae bacterium
CGAGCCAATCCTTATTGAAGGCGAGGCCATCCGCATCCATCCGCTTGTCTGCACCGCCTACAACGCCGACTTCGACGGCGACCAGATGGCTGTGCACGTGCCGCTTTCGCTCGAGGCCATCATGGAATGCAAGCTCCTGATGATGTCGACGAACAACATCTTCTCGCCCTCGAGCGGCAAACCGATCCTGACGCCTTCACAGGACATCGTGCTCGGTTCCTATTATCTGACCATTGAACCGCGCAAGAAGCCCGCGAAAGACCAGCGCGTGCCGCTGCTCAGCGGCTTGCAGGAGGCACTTTATGCCGAAGCCGACGGCGCGCTGCGCAAGCACGACTGGGTCGAGGTCCCGAATCCGGATTACGGTCGTACCACCGTTTACGGCAACAAGGACCGCAAGGTCATCCGCACCACCGTTGGCCGGGTGATTTTCAACCAGATCTGGCCGCCCAGCGTCGGCTTTGTGAATTTCGCGGTCGCAAAGTCCAAGCTGGGCGACCTCATCCTCAACACCTACAAGACCGCCGGCGAGACGGCCACGGTGGAGACGCTCGACAAGCTGAAGGAACTCGGCTTCCAGACCGCCTTCAAGGCGGGTATTTCCATCGGCATCGACGACATGATCATTCCGGAAACGAAGAAGGACATCGTCAACGATACCCGGAAAAAGATCGCCGAGGTCGAGAGCCAGTTCAACAAGGGCATCATCACCGAAGGCGAGCGCAAGAACAAGGTCATCGATCTCTGGACCGCCGCCACGGACCGCATCGCCAAGGAGGTGTTTGCCAAGCTCGATGCCAACGAGGGCAAGAACGAGGTCAATCCCGTCTACATCATGATGGACTCGGGCGCCCGCGGCAACCGGCAGCAAGTCCGCCAGCTCTGCGGCACCCGCGGCCTCATGGCCAAACCTTCCGGCGAGATCATTGAGCGCCCGATCCTGTCGTCCTTCCGCGAAGGGCTCACGGTGCTCGAATACTTCATCTCCACGCACGGTGCCCGCAAGGGTCTGGCCGACACGGCCCTCAAGACCGCCGATGCCGGCTACCTGACGCGCAAGCTTTGCGATGTGGCCATGGATGTCATCATCGCCGAGGAGGATTGCGGCACGCGTGACGGCGTGTGGAAGAAAGCCATCTACGAAGGCGACGACGAGATCGTCTCGTTGCGTGAGCGCATCATCGGCCGGTGCGCCAGTGACGACGTGGCCAACCCGCTCAATCCGTCCGAACGGCTCATCCGCTCCGGTGAACTCATTACCGAGGAAACCGCCCGCAAGATCGAAGACGCTGGAATCGAACGGGTGAAGGTCATGTCGCCCCTGACCTCGACCAGCCAGTACGGCATTGATGCGAAGTCCTACGGCATCAACCCCGCCACGAACAAGCTGGCCAAGATCGGTGATTCCGTGGGCATCATTGCCGCCCAGTCGATTGGCGAGCCCGGCACACAGCTCACTATGCGCACCTTCCACATCGGTGGTGTTGCCAGCGCCGGTTTCAAGCAGCCGGAGATCCGGGTCCGTTCCGCCGGCATCGTGCGCTACCGCGGTCTCCGCCTCGTGCAAACAGCCGATGGCGCCAACATCGTGCTCAACAAGACCGGCTCCATCCTGATTATGGACGAGGAGGACAAGGAGCTCGAGACCTACAATATTGTCATCGGCTCGGTCATCACTGCGGGCGACGGCCAGAAAATCGACAAGGGCCAGGTGCTGGCGCTGTGGGATCCCTACAACGTCCCGGTGCTTTCCGAAAAGGGCGGTTCGCTTGCCTTCAAGGACACGATCCCGGGCGTCACCGTGAAGCGTGAACTCGATGAGTCGACCGGCCGCATTGCGACGGTCGTCATCGAGCATAAGGAAGACCTCAACCCGCAGATCGAGGTGCGCGACAGCGCCGGCAAGCCCATTGCCGCTTATTCGATTCCGGTCGGAGCCCAGATCGTCGTCAATGAGGGCGACACTATTTCCCCGGGTGCGCTGCTGGCCAAAACGCCGCGGCAGGCTTCCAAGACCAAGGACATCACCGGTGGTCTCCCCCGCGTGGCGGAACTGTTCGAGGCGCGCCGCCCGAAGGACGCGGCCGAAATGGCCCGCATCGACGGCGTGGTGAATTTCGAGGGCTCGATCCGCGGCAAACGTCGTCTCATTGTGAAAAATGACGAGACGAGCCAGGAGGAGGAGCACCTGATTCCCCACGGCAAGCACATCATTGTGCAACCCGGCGACGTGGTGCACAAGGGGCAGCATCTCACCGATGGCGCCGCCGACCCGCACGAAATTCTGGAGATCCTCGGTCCCGCGGCGCTCTACGACTTTCTCATCTCGCAGGTGCAGGAAGTCTATCGTCTGCAGGGAGTGACGATTAACGACAAGCACATCGAAATCATCATCCGCCAGATGCTCCGCAAGGTGCGCATCACGGATCCGGGTGACACCGAATGGTTTTGGGGAGAACAGGTGGATCGGAGTGCGTTTCTCCGTGAGAACCAGCGGATCGACGAAGCGGGCGGCAAACCCGCCGAGGCCGAGCCGATTTTGCTGGGCATCACGAAAGCCTCGCTGGAAACGGAGAGCTTCATTTCCGCCGCCTCATTCCAGGAGACCACGCGCGTACTCACCGATGCCGCCACGCTCGGCAAGGTGGACCTGCTCAAGGGCTTCAAGGAAAACGTCATCATGGGTCACCTGATTCCAGCCGGCACGGGCCTGCCGAAGTATAAGCAGTTGCGCATCACGCTGCCCTTTGGGGCGGAGTTGCCTCCTATTGAGGAGAGCAAGGCCGCCAGCGAAGCCGGCTGAGTTTGAGGCCGTACTTCTTGGGCTGGCCTTTTGAGCGAAATCAACTTGGGGCCGCGGACAGATCTGTCCGCGGCCTCTTTTTATCCAGCGGCTTGAGCGCTGTCCGCGGTTGGAGATTGCGGCAGTTTTCCAGCTCACAATTGAACGGCTGTCTGCAAAAAAGCCTTGTCATTCATCGGCGCATGACCGAATCTTTGTATCCCTCCCGCCAAAATGACACTAGTTGAGCTTAGCTCCTGGTGTCATGCGCCCGGCCTCCTCCCAGGCCGGGCGCTTTTTTTGGATTATTCCCGGCCGGGACATACTCTCCGTGCCACGGTTTAGAGCGGTTTCAATAAAACTGTAGCCGCGCTCGGAGCACGCATGTCATTGCTAACAAATATCTTCTCCAGAAGCTTTCGGTTAAACGTCAAGTGAAACTGCTCCAGGTTAAGCGTACAATTTAAGGAGAATGGCCGGGGCCTTGAC
>JBAZMN010000347.1:0-3269 GCA_041649735.1 Opitutaceae bacterium
GGTGCGCTCGACGCGCACGGTGATCTCGCCGGACTTGGTCTTGAAGAGCGTGCCCTCGGCGCCGATGATGTCGCCGAGGTCGAGCTTCCGGAACGCCGCGTAGGCCTCGTCGCCCACCACGTCCTTCTTCACGTAAAGCTGGATGAGCCCCTGCTGGTCGAGGATCTTGACGAACTGGCTCTTGCCCATGTCGCGCATCACCAGCAGCCGGCCCGCGACCCGGACCGGCACGGTGTGGTCATGGCCGTCGACGTAGAGCTTGAGCGCTCCGGCCGAGAAATGCGTGGGCGTGAAACTCGCCCGGAAGGGATCGACCCCCGCGGCGCGCAGGTCCTGCAGCTTCTTCAGCCGCACGGCATACTGGTCATGGGTGATCTCGGTCGGAATGTCGCTCATGGAACCGCGACGGTCTCGCACGCCGCCGCCCCGTGGGCAACGGGAAACTTCGGGTGATTAGAGGGCGCACGGCAGCCATCGCGGCGAGTTGCTACGGACAGATACCCCGCCAAGAAGCCCTGTTGGGGTTCATTCATTGGCACCCGTACTCCCGTGTTTGTCGCATGGGTTCGATGATCGTCCAGTTCTCGCTTGTCAATCTGGCTAGACTGGCCAGATTTGAGGTGTGAGTAAAACCTGGCAATTGCAGGAAGCGAAGGACCAGTTCAGCACCGTCGTCGAACGGGCGCTGACGGACGGCCTGCAAATTGTCACCCGGCACGGCAAACCGGCGGTGGTCGTCATCTCCGTCGAAGAATTCCGCAAGCTTCAGCCACCCCGCCAGCCGCTCAGCCGTTTTCTGGCGCAATCCCCGCTGCGTGACCTGGGCGGCACACCCGCGCGCCCGCACGACCTGCCGCGCAAGGTGCCGCTGTGAGCTGGCTGCTCGACACCTGCGTCATCTGTGAACCCGGACAGAAGCACCCTTCGGCCCGCGTGCTGGCATGGCTGGATGAACAACCTGAGGAGATGCTTTACCTCAGCGTCCTGACTCTTGGAGAGATCCGCAAGGGCATCGCCCGCCTTCCGGCCGGACCGAAACGTCGTCGCCTGGCGCACTGGCTGGAGCACGATCTGCGTGAGCGCTTCTTTGGTCGCATTTTACCGATCGACGAAGAGACGGCGGACCTCTGGGGATGCCTCCAGGCCGCCGCGGAAGCCCGGGGCCGGCCGATTCCCACCCTGGACTGCCAGCTTGCAGCCACGGCCATGGCTCATGGATTGACGCTCGTCACGCGCAATACCACCGACTTTGTCACCACCGGAGTGGAACTATTCGATCCCTGGGCGTGATTCATCCTTCTCCCGAAGACGTTATTCAATACCCGCAGGAATCTCCGCTGCCCCTCCATGCTTGCCCCGGTACGACGCTCGCCTAACCTCACACCAACCCCGTGCCCAACCTTGTCATCTCGATCATGGTCAGCGCCTGTCTGGGCGCGCTGGTGGGGCTGATCCGCCAGTGGAGCGACCAGAAAGCCTCACCTGCAGGTGAGGCCGACTTCGGCGGCGTGCGCACCTACACCTTCTGGGCTGTCCTCGGGTGCGTGGCCGCGTTCATCTCCGACCGCTACGCCGCGGCGGTGCTGCCCATCGTGCTCGCACTGGTCGGCCTGCACCTCACCGCGCTGCACCTCAAGAACACCGGGGGCAGCCATCCCGGCAGCACGACCTTCGCGGCCTCCCTGCTCACCTGCCTGCTCGGCGCGCTGGTGCAATGGGACTTCATGCAGGCGGCCGTCCTCGTGGCTGCGACGACCGCCGTCATGATCGGGCTCAAGCAGCCCATTCATGCCTGGACGCGCACGTTTACCGTCGACGACATCCGCGCCACCCTGCAATTCGTCGCCATCACCGGCGTGGTGCTGCCGCTGGTCCCCAACCAGAACCTCGGCCCGTTTGCGGCCTTCAATCCCTACGCGACGTGGCTGATGGTGGTGCTGATCTCCGGCCTCGGCTTCACGGGCTACATCATGATGCGGCTGCTCGGCGCCAAGGCGGGCATCTCCATCACCGGTCTGGTCGGCGGCCTGGCCTCAAGCACGGCCACCACCCTCGCCTTCAGCCGCCGCAGCAAGGACGACCCCGCCCTGTCCGCCAGCTACGCGCTCGCCGTGGTCATCGCCTGCACGGTGATGCTGGCGCGCATCCTCGTCGTGGTCGGCGTGATCAACCGCGAACTGGCGGTCGCGCTCATCCTGCCGTTCGTGCTCATGGCGCTGCCCGGCCTCGGCTTCGCGCTCTGGGTGTGGCTTTTCCACCGCCCTACCGACAACGACGTGGCGACGCCCCACCTGCACAATCCCCTCAGCCTCGGCATCGCCATCAAGTTCGGGATCATCTACGCCGTCGTGGCCTTCCTCGTGAAGGCGGCCACCCACTTCGAGCTGCGCGGCGGACTCCTGCCCCTCAGCTTCATCTCGGGTCTCACCGACATGGACGCCGTCTCGCTGCTCATGGCCAACAGCCGCAACGACGCCAGCGTGGGACCGGTGCTCGCCACCCAGTCGGTCATCCTGGCCGCCCTCGGCAACTCCGTGACCAAGGCCGGCTTCGCGATCGCACTCGGCTCGCCCCTTCTGCGCCGGCAGGTGGCGGTAGTGCTCGGACTGACGATCCTCGTCGGCGTGGGCTGCCTCTGGCTGGTGCGGTAAGCGGCGCCGCCTTCCCCGGCAGGCGCCGGTTCTCCGGTTGCGGCTCTTTCTTTCCCTGTCCACGACGGGGAACATGTCAACTAATAGATGACATGTTTGTCATCGTCATTGAAGCAGCCGAGGCGCGCGTTACCCGGACCAATCCGTCGCCTCCAAACGTCCCGGGAGTTGCGTCGGCGCGCGATGCTACCAGATCCACGGCACCAGAAAGCGGCGGCCGCGGCGGTAATGTGCGTACCCGGGGAACTGTGCCATCAGACCACGCTCCTCCCGGCGGGCCTTGAGGATGACCACCGCGAATAGCGCGAGCCATGCCGCCAGCCTGATCCCGTCGGGCCAGACCAGCACGCAGCCGGTCGCCGCCACCAGTCCGCCAAAATACATCGGATGCCGCACCAGGCCATAGGGACCGGCTGTGACCAGCCGCGCCCCGGCCTTCGGCTCCGGCCGGATGTTGAAGTTGCCCGGACGGTTCGCCGACAAGGTCCAGAGCATCCAGGCGCCGCCGAAGACGATGATGATCGCGCCGGCAACCGGCCAGCGCGCTTCCCGGCCCGGAAACACCAGCCCCAGCATCGCAATCGTCTGCGCCACCACGAGCCAACGCCCGATCATTGT
>JBAZMN010000348.1:0-3261 GCA_041649735.1 Opitutaceae bacterium
GCCAAACTCCCCAACGCGTACGCCATTTTTGATACCTGGGACACCATCCGTACGTAAATCTGCACAGTCAGCGAGCAACCGGTCAAACGCCGGCAATTGGCCTGGAATCAGCTTCCCGCGCAGATCCGGCTGCCATTGACCGGAAGCTGTTCACTTCCGGCCACCAGCCGTCGCTCAGGATAGGGCGAAACCCTGACGTCTGATGCTCGCTTCGCCTCAGTTTCTGCCTGGCGCGGCCGGGACTCCGAATTCCGCGGCCGCTTCGGTCAGTGCGGCGAGGTTTTCGAGTGGTGTGTCCGGGCACACATTCGCCCCATCGCCGAGCAGCAGGCCGCCGCAGGGCGCCAGCGCCGCGAGGCATTCACGCGCGGCGGCTTTTACCTCCGCCTTGGTTCCCTGAAGCATTAGCATGGGATTGATGTTGCCCCACATCAGGGCCTTGCCTCCGAAATTCCGCGCGGCAACGGTAGGCGGCACCCGGTAGCCGAACAGATCGAAACTGGTGATCTTCAAATCCTCGTTCAACGATTGGTGCAGATGGGTGCTGTCGCCGCACATATGCATCCCGCGGCCGTTTTTCAGCCCGGCGCCGAATTCCTGATAGAGCTTGAGATCGTAGGGGACCGTGAACTGTTTGAATAATTCGGCCGACATGATCTGTGATGAATCCTCGGCTGTGCCGTAAGTCGGCCGGGGCCGGGGATCCACCTGCCGGAAAAAGCGTGCCGCCTGGATCATGCCGGTGGTGACCTTGTCCATCAACCGGTGGCTGGCTTCGGGATACTCCAGCATCCACTCATAGAGATTCACGCCGGCCAGATCGACGGCGATCATATGCGGACCTTCCCAGCCGATATCAAGCGGGGCGACCTCGACCCGTCCCGGTTTGCCGTTGAAGGTGATCGTGGTTTCCTTGGCCAGTTCCTGCATCCGCTGCCACCAGCGCAGCCGCTGACCCCATAATCCCGAGGTCGGTTCGGGCACGGGCAGCCGGTCGATGTCCTCAACGCGGTTGAGGATCGGGATGGCCCGCGCTGGTTCGTGATCCGACCATCCGATTTCCCCGCCCATGCCGCTGGCGTTGACGACGTTTTCGAAGAAGGGGTAGACGGTGATCGAATCATCGAGACAAAAATCCTCGACGATGTTCTCGATGCGAAACTTGTTGTAGCGCAGTTGCAGTTCATAGTGGGTTTCGACGTCCTTGAGATACTCGTTAAAGCCGCAGTGAAGCAGCGGCAGGAAATACCGGCGTTCAAGGCAGAACATGACCGGCACCCGGTCGATGATTTTGAAGTTCGCCCGGGCCTCATGGCGGCGGCGGCTTTGCTCCATTTTCCGAGGGTCATACTCAATGTGAATCGCGAATCGCGTGCTCATGGGCTTATTTCTCCGGAATCGAACGGTTCGAAACCAAGCGGGATTGGGGGTAATTGAAAAGGGCGGGTCGGTGACGCGGTCGTGTGTCCCGGGAAGCTCCCGTCACAGCTTGCGCGCCATTCCCCAGTCAGCCGCTTTCCTCAACCCCGGCAATATCAATATCCGCCGTCTGATCTTTTGAATCATTTTCCATAGTAGGGATTAGCGCTGCCACCGGTCCGCCCGGAGGGCCGCTAAACCGGCCCGCTCAACTCCTCCGCCTTTCGGGAGCGGAAGCGGACCTTGTCACGGCGCTTACGGCGTCAATCGGCCTGTGGCTGCGGCTTTCGGCCAAGGATAGTCGCACTTGCCTGCCCCGGGTTCAATGACGCCGGGCGGCAGGGTTTTCTGCCAGGCGAGCGCCTGTGCGCTCAGGCGCGCGACCAGATCGGGATGCTGGCTGGCCAGATTGTCCTGCTCGCCCGGATCCGCATCCATGTCGTACAATTCGATCCGGCTGTGGTCCGGATTGAGCAACAGTTTCCAGCCGCCGTCGCGGATGGCCAGAATGGGGCTGTGATTCCACGGATGATTGACGATCTGGAACCGCCATTCCCAGAAAAGAGGCCTGGTGCGGCGGAACGAGAGGTCGCCCTTCAGCGCGGCGGCGACGTTTTCACCGCGTTGCGTGGCTTGCGTGGCATCGGGCATGGACACGCCGGCCAGCGCGCAAAGCGTGGGCAGCCAATCGGCGCCGCTGATCACTGCCCGTGCGTTCACCTGCCCGGCCGGCAGAACGCCGGGCCATCGGACCAGCAGCGGCACCCGGATTCCGCCATCGTAGATGCTGCGCTTGCGCCCCCGCAGTGGGCCGGCACTGCCGATGCCGGACCAGGTGGCGTTGATGATCTCAATGTCTTCCGGTCCATTGTCGGAGCTGAAAATGACAATCGTGTTCCGGCTGAAGCCCAGTTCGTCGAGCTTCGCGAGCAGGCGACCGATCTGCCGGTCCATTTCGGTGACGGTGGCCGCATAAACCGCGAATGGCGTAGTGATGCCGTCGGGTTCGTACCCGTGGAACGGGTGCATCTGCTCGACCGAGGGTGCGAGCGGGGCATGTGGATCGTTCAGCCAGAGCTGGCAGTAGAACGGCCGGGCGGGCATTTCCTTCGCGTGCTGCAACACGTCGAGGACGGCATCCACCAGTACACGGGAGGCGTGGGGACGGTGCTTGATCGTCCACAGATTCACATCCTCGCCGGCCAGATCGCCCTCGGCGTCGAGCCAGCGGGTCTCCTCAAACCCGTAGTCCGACAGCCCGGCGCCCGCGGGCAGAGGCCGCCCGAGGTGCCACTTGCCGATGTGGGCGGTGAAATAGCCGGCGGAATGGAGCAGTCGCGGCAGCGTGGCGACCTGCGGATCAAGGCACTGCGCCATGTCGCGCTCGGTGTTCCTCTCCGCGGTGTCCAGATGGCCATGCAGGCGCAATTCCGCCGGCCACCGCCCGGTCATAAGCGTGCAGCGCGAGGGCGAGCAAACCGAGGCCCCCTGGTAGTACTGGGTGAACAACGCGCCCTCACTGGCCAGCCGGTCGAGCGCCGGGGTCTTGAACTGCTTGTTGCCGTAACACGAGGGGTCACCCCACCCGAGATCGTCCGCGAGGATGAAAAGGATGTTCGGGCGCGGGTCGTCGCCGGCGTGGCCGCAGAGCGGAAGGAATATGGTCAGCACAACCGCCCGCAAAGAGGAGCGCAGCAGGGTCGATGTTTTCATGTCGCAGGAGGAGAAAGCTGAGCCCGCACACTGGCTTTTTTACGGGACAACCGGCAAAATCAGGGCCGAGGGATGGTCCTGGTCATGATAGATGACATTGGTTGCCGGAATGTGCGCCGTGGAATTCAC
>JBAZMN010000349.1:0-3259 GCA_041649735.1 Opitutaceae bacterium
TGAGGATAAATGACAATGGGATCTTGAATTCCTGAACATTTTGTGCGCCTTCTCCGCGTCCCTTCATGCTCCGGAACTGCTCGCCGCGGTTCGCCTCAATCCCAACGCCTTCCGCCGCAACCGCAAGCTTCCCTTCGTCCGTTTACTTTCGGTCCTGTTGTCCGGCCTCACCGCCAGTGTCCAGAATGAACTCAATGTCTTTGCCGCCAACCTCGAAACCAAAGCCGACCTGAGGCGCGAGGTCAGCGCGCAAGCCTTCTCGAAAGCCCGCCATGGCTTTTCCCATCGGGTCTTCGCGCTCCTCAACCAGCATTTGCTGGACCTGGTCGAACAACACCTGAAGGTTCCGCGCTGGCGCGGCCTGCGCCTGGTCGCCGCCGATGCCTCCAAGCTGCAACGCTTCCTCAAGGACGCCCTCGGCCGGAAAGTCCGTGAGGCCATTGCCTTCGCCCTCTATCTGCCCGGCCCCGAACTCAGCTTGAGCTTCGAGCTCTATTCCCCCAAGATGGGCGAGCGGCAGATGCTGTTCGAGCATCTCCAATACCTCAAGCCCCACGACTTGCTGCTTCTGGATCGCGGCTACCCGGCCAGTTGGCTGATCGCCAGGGGGATTCACTTCTGCATGCGCGTCGATGCCCTCGGCTTCGGCCCGGTCAACGCCTTCTTGCGCTCGGGAAAACCCGAAGCTCTGGTGCAGATCGCGCCGCCCTCGAAACAGGACGCCCGCGATTACGGTTGTCCCCGTAGACCTCACACCGTCCGCCTAGTGCGCATCGTCACCCCCAACGGCAAAACCCACGTGGTGATGACCTCGCTGCTCGACTCAACCGTCTATCCCGCCGCCGATTTCACCGACCTCTACCATGCCCGCTGGCGCATCGAGATTTGCCAGCCATACAACCTCTGTAAAAGTGAAGTTAACAAATACCACGTGATTTCGAATGGGGAGCGGCTTCGGCTCGCTGCGACCGCAATCGCGCCATTTCGGCGGCATCGGCCCGGATTAACCAAATCGGATGCGAAGAGCCCTGCTCCTTCCTGGCATTCAGCCGCCCTTTTAGCAGCCATGAATGAAGGGTCTGCGGCGGCATCGCCAATTCGCGGGCCAATTCCTGTACGGTCCACTCATCCGACTGGCGCTGCACTTGCGTAGCCGGCGAGGGCCGACTCTTCGCCAGGCCCTGCCGCCCCAACAAGCTGGTGACCATAGCCGCCGTGAACGTGGCGCGGCGCTTGGCCGGTCGCCAGCCTTCGGCGTTCAACTGCTCGGCAATGGCGACGCCGGAATGGCCCTCTTCGTGTAGGCCCACCATACGCGCCAGCAACTGCGGGTAATAGCTCAGCTGCTCCAAACGCGCCACAGGCCGGACCAGGCGTAGTTGGTTCCCCGTGCCGCCCAGCCAGTGAATCTGAACCTCGACCTGTTCGCTCTCGCCTTGCACGGTAACCACGATCCGTTCAACCAGGTGACGGATGATGGCCTGCCGGTCCGCGGATGTGGTGCCGGGGGCACGCCACAGGGCGGGGATATCCTGGGCCAGGCGCCGGATCGCTTCGCACTCCTGCACCGATAGAGTCGGCGGCTGCTGAGCCTGCACCCTGGCATACTCCGCTTTCAGGTCTTGCTCCGCGGCCAGCGCCGCTTCCCACTGCCGTTCCAAGGTGCTCGCCACCAGGCGGTTTTCGGGTTCGACCGCTGTATATTGGCGAAACGCGCGTTCAGCGTGATAACGTGCGCGTTCCAGGCGTTGCGCCCAATGGTGGTGAAGTTGCCGGCGCTCGGCTTCCAAGTCCTTCGCCACTTGCAAACTGATTTCCAGGGCGGCCGGCTCCAGGGCCTTCAACACCCAGTCGCTGACCAGCTGATCCAAAGGAAATCCCGCCAGGGATTGGCACAAGGGCTCTCCGTAGTCGACCTGCGCGCGGCTGCACGAGTAGCGTAAGGCCCGTCCGTTTTCCCGATAGCCGGTCGTCATCCGCAAGCCGCAGCGCCCGCAGATGAGTAAGCCTGAAAGCAGCGACGCGCCCTGCCGGATCGCGCCCAATGCCTGCGCGGTATTGGCTTCCAACTGCTTGAGATTCCGGGTGAACTGCTCCCAGCTGATATAAGCCGGAAGCCGATCGTGCAGGAGCACTTGACAGTCTTCCGGTCGGGCGACCGTTCGCCCCGTCCCCGGCCGTCCCGGCTGTTTCCGCCGCGGATCGGTCGGACGTCGGCCATACACATAGGTGCCAGCATACACCGGATGATGTAGCAAGTTGCTCAGGGTCGCCCGATTGGGCCGCCGCCACTCCAACTCTCCTTTGTTCAAGCCCGTCGCCACACGGTGGGGCAACTGAATCTGATGGCGCACCAGGTACTGCAAGAGCCCGTTCACCGTCCCCAACCGCTCGAACTGGTCAAAAATCAGCTGGATTGTCGCTTGGACCCCGCCATCCGGGTCCTTGATCACTTCGCCCGAAGGCCGCTGCAGGTAACCCATCGGCAGGCGCATCCCCAACTCGCCCCGTTCAGCCTTTGCACGCTTGCCCGCCTGCATCCGCTGCTTCAGTACATGTAACTCCGCTTCCGACATGGTACCTTTCAGCCCCAACAGCAACCGATCGTTATAATCGCGCGGGTCGTACACCCCGTCCAGATCGCCGATCAGCGTCCCAAACAGGGCGCAGACCTCCAACAGTTGGTGCCAATCCCGGCACGAGCGCGCCAGCCGCGACATCTCGATGCCCAGCACGATCCCGATTTGCTCCAGACTGACCGCGGCAACCAGGCGCTGAAAGCCGGGGCGCCCCTCCGCCGTCGCCCCCGATCGGCCCAGGTCGTCGTCAATCACCTGCACTTGCGCCCGCGACCACCCCAGACCCAAGGCCCGCTCTACCAACCCGTATTGCAATCCCCCTTGCTGCAACGTCGACTGCCGCACATACACCACCGCCCAGCGGTCGCGGTGCGTGCTCTGAATCTTGCCGCTGAGCGGCACACAGCGCGGGGCCATCATCGTTGCCCCCTTTCCCATCCTGACTTTCCGTCAGCTGACGGGTGGCCATCTGACTCAGCTGGGTGATCAAGCGACGCCGCTGCTCCGGCGGCAACTGCCTCCACACCGCCAATCCGGCTTGATGGGTCATGGCTCATGCGCCTCCTTAGCCAATGCACCAGCGCCAATAGCGCCTCGCGACCCAATCTCGGCGGAATTTCCGAGTTTGTCAATACTATAGAGGCATCATCAATGGTATATCGAGATGTTTTTCAACATTC
>JBAZMN010000350.1:0-3259 GCA_041649735.1 Opitutaceae bacterium
CCCTCCCCGACGTAAAAGGGGAAGCCGGCGCCCGTCACCTTCGCGCCGCGGGCAAAATCAAAGAGCCGGTCGAAGCCCGGAATATCCCAGTGGGGCCGGGCGTGCGGCAGGGCGGCGTCAGCGGCACCGTGCGTGGCCTGGACGACGTTTTGCTCGGCCGTGCGGCCTTCCGGCACGCTGGGATGCGGAATGTTGGGCAGCGTGAGCATGGCGGCGCGCCACCGTTCCTCGACCCCCGCCAGCTGCGCCTCCTTCTCCTTGATCTGCCCTGAGAGCCCCTTCATCTCCTGCACCTTCACCAGAAATTCCGGGGATCCTTTCTTGAGCGCGGCCATGGCATTGTTGGCCGACTTCTGCTTTGCCCGGAGCGACTCGACCTCGCCCAACTGTGTCCGCCACTGCGCATCGAGCGCGAGCACGGCGTCGAGGTTCACATCGAGGTGTTTCTTGGCAATCGCCGCCCGGACCACGTCGGGCGAGTCGCGCAGGAGTTTCGGATCCAGCATAAGGCAGCCAGTGTGGCGTCACGCCCGGAGGAATAAAGAGCGAAGTTGCGGCAGTACGCCCGATGGGGAAGTGGGGATCCCTCGCTGATGGATACACGAGCCGGGCGTCACGACAGCGGGCGCCGCGGCCACGGCGCCGCCGATCCCGGCGGGCTGTGTCCGTGGCTGATCGCGTCGAGGCGCGCAAAACGGGCATACACGTCCCGGGCGGTCAGCAGGCGCAGATCGCCCACCGGGGCCTGCACGACGTGGTTGGTCGGACGATTGAGCGGATAGGGTCCGAACAGCCGCGGGTCGGTGGGGCCGAAAAGACCGAGTGTTTTCACCCCCAGCGCCGCGGCGAGATGCAGCGGGCCGCTGTCGTTGCAAATCACCCATTCCGCGCGCCGGACCAGCGAGGACAGGGAGGCGAGACTGGTGTTGCCGGTCAGGTTGATAAACTGCCCCTCCGGGGCGTTGTCCCGGTAGGAAAACTGGTTGTTGCCCGCCCAGATGACCTTGCGGCCGGTGCCATCCCGGAGGAGCAGATCCGTGAGCTGGCGAAACCCGTTCCAGCGTTTCTCGGCCTTGCGGCTGTCAGGAAAGATCAGGATGGGTTTTTGTCCGTGGCGGCCCTCGATGAAGCTGAGATTGAGATCAGCCGCCTCGCGGAAGCGCAGCTCGCCGCGCAGTTCAGGCTTCGCCTCCAGGACGGGGCAGAATTGCAGCAGGATCTCGAGGGCGTGGCTCTGCTCCCCATCCGGGGGCAGCGGGATCTTCTGTTGATAAAAAAACGAAGCGCCTTCGCGCGCATCCCGGCGTCCCACTTTTTTCGCCGCGCGCGTCTGCCAGGTCATCAGGCCCGTGCGCAGGAGACCCTGCATGTCGAACACATGGTCAAAGTGCGTCTGCCGCACCTCGCGCATCAGCTTGAAGAAGCCGCGCACGCCCTCGCTGCGATGGAACACATGGGTGCGGTCGACCACTTCGCAGGTTCGCACCAAGGGGGCGTAGATATCGCGTACAATCCAGGCGATGCGTAGTTCGGGGCGCTGGGTTTTGAGCGAGGTGGCGACCTGCAGGCCGTGCACGATGTCACGGAGCGGGGACGGCTGAATGATGAGCAACTGGGGCATGGTGCGTTGACCGGATCCGCTCATCGCGGATGGCACTCCCAGAATTGGCCGGTTCCGGCCAAACGCAAACGAGAATCGTCTTGCGGCCGCGCTTTTCCGATTTTTGACCGCTCTTTGCTAGATTCCGGGTTCGTCGCCCGTGCGCCGGCACAGTTCGCCGATCGCGGCCAGCACGGTGGCCGGCTCCAGACGGTCCAGCCGTCCCTCCGGGGCGGTCACGATGCCATGCCGCGGCGATTCGAGAGGGAACGGTCCAAAACGGCGGGGCGAAGTCGGCCCGAAGATGGCCAGCACGCGATTGCCCGTCGCCGCCGCCAGGTGCATCGGCCCGTTGTCATTGCCAACGAACACCGAGGGCTGGCGCACCAGCGCGATCATCTCGTCCAGCGGGCAGCCCGTCAGGTTCAGGAAGCGCTCCGCGGGCGGTGAAAAGGAAGGCGCCATCGGCCGGCCGGCGCACCACGCCACGCGGGCGCCGGGTTGCGCGGCCAGGAGCAACCTGGTCAGCTCGCCAAACCGCGGCCATTCCTTTTCCGCTCCGCGGCTGTCCGTGAAGATGACGAAGATGGCCCGCGGATCGCCGGCGAAGAACCCCTGCCAGGGGAAGACCCGGCCCGGCCGCAGCGCGAGCGGAAATTCAATCCCCGGTTCGACTCCCGCGCCCCGGGCAAACGGCAGCAGGATTTCCAGCGCGTGGTGCGGTCCCTCTCCGGCCGGCGGCTCCACCCGGCGGTTGTAGCAGAAACCCGATCCCTCGCGTGCGTCGCGCCGGCCCCATTTTTCCGGCGCCCGCGCCGCCAGGGTCATCAATCCCGAGCGCATCAGGCCCTGCAGGTCCCACACGGCGTCGAAGCGCCGCCGGCGCAGCTCGCCCAGCAACCGCCACCAGCCGCGCCAGCCGCCGCGCCGCCGGAAGAGAATGACCTCGTGCACGAATGGCGCCGCCTGCACCAGCCCGGCGAACCGGTCGCGCACCACCCAGCTGATCCGCAGGTCGGGCCGCCGCCGCGCCACGGTCTGGACCACCTGCAGGCCGTGCACGATGTCGCCGAGCGAGGACGGCTTGATCACGAGGAGGCTTTTCATCGCGCGGTATGCGCAGGCTTGTGTCCGGCCCGCTTTTGTTCAACTCCATTTGCCATCCCCATGAAATTCTCCGCGTCCGAGATCGCCGGCCTGCAGGCCGGACTCACCGCCCGCTGGCACGAGACTCCCCCCGCCGCCGGCGGCGAGGGCTTTCTCCTTCTCGTCCAGCAAAACCATCTGCGCAACTTCCAGCTCTGGCACGAGGAGGACGTGGCCCGGCGCGACGACCTCGGCTTCGAGGCGGTTTACCGGGCCAAGCGCAACATTGATCGCTTCAACCAGGAGCGGAACAATTTCATCGAAGCCATGGACCAGGCCATGGCCGCCGCGCTCCAGCCGCCCGAGTCCGGCTGCCCGCGCAATTCCGAGACGCCCGGCATGATCATCGACCGCCTGTCCATCCTGGCCTTGAAGGAATACCACATGCAGGAGGAGTCCGTGCGGGCCAGCGCCACCCCGCAGCATCGGGAAAAATGCGCCGAGAAGCTCGCCCGCATCCGCCGGCAGCGCGCCGACCTCACCGGCTGCCTGGGCGAATTGCTGGACGATCTG
>JBAZMN010000351.1:0-3250 GCA_041649735.1 Opitutaceae bacterium
GAACGCAAAGTTCCGCGTAATGCCGCACGGTATGATTCATGAGGCAAAAAGTACAGCGTGACCTCTGACGCCGCTGTTTTACCCAGGATAATTCCTGCGGTCTACGAACCGGCGCAATCAGCCCGGCGGCGCACTCCGCCTGTCTGGTGGTCACGGGGCACGCTGGGCATGCCGCTCATCCAGATCGCGGATTTGCTCGATGATCGCGGTCAGGGCGCGGCCCGTCGGCGTCAGCCGGTATTCCACCCGCAGCACCTTTCCCGGAAAATCCTGCCGCGTGATCAGACCGTAATCGAGCAGCTTGCGCAGGCGTTCGTTCAGCACCTTCGTCGAAATGCCCGGGATGAAGCGCTCCAACTGCCCCGGCCGCGTCACCCCGCGGCCGATCGCCGCCAGCACCGCCGCCGACCACTTGCAACCCACCACGTCTTCCAGGCGCCGGTACGACGCCCGTTCCGGCACGGACAAGTGGTGGGGTTTGGCCTTCATAAGGGGAGCATGACACAAATCTATACGTCCGTCAGGCGGGAACAAAATGGTGCCCGTCCACGGAAAGGTGCCCTCTTTCGCCCGCCCGCGCCGCGGTTAAGATAACGCAGATGACGAAGCACGGCCCCCCGTCTCTTCGCCGAAACTCAAAACCAACGCACCAACCTTCCCTCACCCATGAAAACCAAAGCCATCTTCTATCACGCCGGCTGCCCGGTTTGTGTCGCCGCCGAGCAAAACCTGGCCACCGCCCTCGATCCGGCCCGCTTCCAGGTCGAGAGCGTCCACCTCGGCCGGGACAAGCACCGCCTGGCCGAAGCCGAGCGGGCGGGCGTGAAATCCGTGCCCGTCCTGGTGCTCGCGGGGCAAGCCTACCACATCAATTTCGGCGCCGATATCGCCGCGTTGCGGTAGCGTCCGGTCCGGCGGCTCCCGGCGGCCGAATTCGGGAGACCGCCCCGCAAGGTCACGAGGCGGCGTCTCGTCTCCGCCAGCCTCCTGACCGCGGCTGCTACGCCTGAATAGCAGGATCCCAAAAAAACTATCCGAGAATCTGACTCAGGAATATTTCCTCAGGCGTTGGTAGGGGCGCTCTGCTGGTCAGCATTCTGCTGGACAGCAGAACGCGCCCTGAGGATTGGGCGCAGCAAGCCTGCGCCCCTACGATTTGTTCGCCGGTTTTCGGATAACCTCTACGGCGCCACGGACAGGACCAGGGCCGACGGATGGTCGCGATCGTGGTAAATCATGTTGTTGGCCTTGACCGCCCGCGGGTCGGGGCTCGCGATGTCGGCACCGGTGTTCAGATTGCGATCGAACCGCGGGAAGTTGCTGCTCGAGACCTCCACCCGCAGCCGGTGCCCGGCCAGGAACACGTTGGCCGTGGCACCCAGGTCGACGGTCACCCGATAGATCTTGCCCGGTGTCATCAGCCCGGCCTGCTCGCGCGAATCCCGGTAGCGGGCCCGCAGGATGCCCTCCAAAAGATTGCGCGCATAGCCGTCGGGACCGACGTCGATCAGTTTGCCTGTGAAATCCGTGTCCACCGCCGAGGAGCTCACAGAGAGCTCCAGCGTGACCGGCCCGACGACCGTGGTGTCGCGGGTGAACGCCGGGGTCGAGTACACCAGCACGTCCGGGCGCGCCTCCACGGTCCGCTGGTCGTAGGGACCGGGCGTGGAATCGGCGCCGCCGAAGGACGGCCCGCCGTGGGTCGGCACCGGGTCGGCCGGATCGTAGACGTACTGGTCGGCCGGCTCGGCGGCAGGGGCGTCGGTGCTTAAAGCCCCGTCGCCGGTCAGCGTGTTGGCCTTCCCGGCAGAGTGCAGGAAATAGCGGGCCGCCTGGACCCCGGCCGGCGGCCAGTCGTCCGCATCGCACCAGACGTTCCTGCCCATGAGGAAGTACCGGACGGGCTTCTCGTCGGCCATGCCGTTGGCTTTGCCTTTCAGCTGATAATCGCACCACCGCAGGGCCAGCGTCCCGAAATCCACCACCACGCTCTTGCCGAAATCGATATCCCCGATCTTGGGCCCTCCGCCCGCATGGCCGCCGACCAGCATCAACAGGCGTTGTCCCTGGCGCGCGGCCGCGCTGCCACCCTGGCGCCTGACGTCCAGGTAGCCCCGGATCGCGCCTTGCTGGAACATGTCATACCAGCCGCCCACATGCAGGATGGGAACCAAGATCTGGCTGAAGTGCTCCTCGATCACCCAGCGCTTCCAGTAGTCGTCGTAACTGGGGTGCGCGAGCCAGTCATAGTAGTAGGGGGCCAGTCCGGCAACCGTGGTTTCCAGGACGGGGTAGTCGATCAGCGGACGCTTCCGGTCCCAGTTGGCGGGCACGGTTCCCTTGCCCCCGCGCCGCTCGACGGTGTTGAGCGCCAGCGCGGTCGGCCAGGCCTGGTTCAGCAGCTCCGAAAAGGCGCCGCCCTGGTACACCCATTGTTCATGGCAATTGGAGGCGATCGCCACCGGCATGATGCAGACGAGATGGGGCGGGCTGGCGATGGCCGCCATCAGTTGCGTGCCCCCGCTGTAGGAGAAACCATACATCCCCACCTTGCCGTTGGCATACGGCAGCGCGGCGGCCCATTCAACGGTGTCGTAGCCGTCGTTGGACTCATACATGAGCGGATACCACTCGCCGTCGGAGGCGAAACGCCCGCGGACGTCCTGAACGATGAAGACGTAGCCCTCCGCGGCCGCCTTCTTGCCGAAAGTCTCCGCCCGCTTGTCGTAGGGAGTCCGCTCGAGAATGACCGGATACTGGCCGTCGGTCTTGGGCCGGTACACGTCGGCGCGCAGGGTCACGCCGTCGCGGGTCTTCATCGCCACGTCCTTCTCGATGATGATGTCATTGGCACATCCGGTTGCCGCCCCTGCCAGCAGGCTGAGCGCGGCCAGGAAGAGTTTGAGGTGGGAATGATTTCGATGCATGGAGTTGCTTTCCTTCCGGCTAAACGTACGTCGCCAAAACTAACGCCACAGGCCGCCGCCTCCGCAAGTCATTCTTCCGGCTTCCGGCCGTCGCCGCCGGCGGTCTGATCGAGCCGCGGCCGCTCCGCGGAGAAACGGCAGACCATCGTGTGCCGGTAGGTTTCGCCCGGCCGCAGCACGGCGCTGGGAAAATCGGGATGGTTGGGTGCGTCCGGAAAATTTTCCGTCTCGAGGCAGAGCCCGGAGTGCGGCCCGTACTTCACGCCCCCCTTCCCAATGTCGTCGAGGTTATTGCCGCCGTAAAACTGCACGCCCGGCTGGTC